>NZ_JBEXDZ010000112.1:0-32115 GCF_040606085.1 Streptomyces sp. NPDC005485
ACCGCGTCCTCACCCGCCATCGACTTCACCGAGCGCAGCGCATCCGACACGTCATCCGCGAAGTCATGCAACGTCTTCGCCAGATGACGCACCCGGTCCGGATCACCCGGCGTCGGATCCTTGTCCAGGTCCAGAACGTGCCAGTCCCCCGGCCGATTCCCCGCCACGCCGCAACCCCCGTCACGCCCTCATCGCCAGTGCCCGTACGCACCAGCGAATTTACAGGGCGGAGGACGCGGCCGGCCGGGCGGTCAGTTCCCGGAGGCGTACGTCACGAAGTCGGCCCATGTGGTGGGGGCGAAGGTGAGGTGGGGGCCGTGGGTGTTCTTGGAGTCGCGGATGTGGATGGTGGCGGGGGTGGTGGCTATCTCGACGCAGTCGCCGGGCTCGCTGCTGCTGCTGTAGCTGCTTTTGAACCACTCCAACGCCGCTTCGACGCACTCACTGCTGTTGCTGCTGTCGCTGTAGCTGCTCTTGAACCAGCGGAGTTCCGGGGCGGTCATAGTTCTCCCAGCACTTGCTCGATGAAGGCCAGCGACTCCCTCGGGGTGAGAGCCTGGGCCCGGATCATGCCATACCGCAGTTCAAGGATCCGAAGGTCCTTCGGGTTCGAGACCGGGCGGGCGTTGAACGCGCCTTCGGAGCGACCGACGGCCGTACCGTCGCCGAACTTCAGTACCTCGATCAGACCCTGCATTCCGGCATGGTCCTCTCGATTGGTCGGCATGACTTGGATCGAGACGTTCCGCAACTGCCCAACCTCCAGCAGGTGTTCGAGCTGTCGGCGCAGCACCATTGTCCCTCCGATCGGTCGCCTCAGCGTCACCTCCTCCTGGATGAAGCTCAGTGCCGGAGCGAGCGCCCGATCGAAAATGCACTTCCGGGCAATGCGTGCAGCGACCTCGCGCTCCACCTCACTGGATGTAAGCGCCGGCTGCCTCGTCTCGAACAACGCCTTCGCGTACTCCTCCGTCTGCAGCAGGCCATGGATGTTGTGGTTGCTGTACAGCAACAGCTCAACCGCGCGCGCCTCCAGCTGCGCCAGCTCCCGCACCTTCTTCGGATACCGCGCCCTCTCCACGTCCTCCCTGAACGCCCGCAGATGCCCGCCCGAGTCCAGGACCTGGTCCGCCCGGTCCAGGAACTCCGGCCTGGGAATCCGCGCCCCCCGCTCGATCTTGCGGATCATGTCCTCGCCGTACCCCATGGCCTCGCTGAAGTCGGCCACGCGCATCCCGGCTGCCTCCCGGCAGAACCTGACCAGGCGGCCGACAGCCTCCACCAGTGGCGCACTCTCGTCCCCGGGTTCGACATCCCAGCCCGCCTCGTCCACGCCCTCACCACTCATGCCCACCTCCAACGCGCACCCGTACCCCCGCGACACCCGAGACAGCCGAGACAGGGCGGGACAACACCGAGACAGTCCCGGTACGCACCGGCGTCATCGCAGGTCAACACAAGCACGGTCCGCCACGCTGAGTGACATGAATCAAGAGACCGTCGGACTCCCGTCCCAACTGGGCGACACCATCCGCAACTTCAGCGTGCTGCTGTCCCCCACGCCACGCGGCGCCCGCCTCGCCCGGCTGCTCGCGACGGAGCAACTCCGTACCTGGGAACTCCCGTTGGAGAAGGCGTCGCAGATCGTGGCCGAGCTGGCGGCCAACGCGGCGACCCATGGCCGTATCCCGGGCCGCGACTTCCGGCTCACGCTGTACGTCGTCGGCGGCACCCTCCGCATCGAGGTGACGGACACGCGGAGTGACCTGCTGCCCCGGGTCCAACCAGCGCCCGCCGAGGGTGAATCGGGTCGGGGCCTGGTCCTCGTGGACGCGCTGGCCGACCGCTGGGGCGTCTCGTCGGGACCGGCGCCGCGCAAGACGGTCTGGGCGGAGCTGGCCGTCGCCGTCGTATCCACCGGATCGCGGCCCGTCCCGTCCCGGTGCGCCGTGACGCGGCCCGGCACGACATCAAAGCTCTAAATCCCCCGGAGAAATCCCCCACCCAACCCCACCAACCTCCCCGCCGCCGCCCGTCACCCGCACGGGTGACGTTCGCCAACTCGGCTGGCTTTCCGGCCAGTTCGTGGGCATATGCTCGCCGCGACAACCACATACACCGGTCTGCACACCACACCCACACCGCAGACATGCGACGGCCCCCGGCCGGGACTGGCATCCCGATCGAGGGCCTGACCACCGAGGAAGTAGGAGCTTCCCGATGGATAAGCAGAACCCTAGCGCGCCCCCGTGCGCCCAGCCCCTGAATCCGCGGGGCATCACCCACGTGAACGTCCGCTTCACCACCCGCTACACGGTCGTGGGCAACGACCTCGCCCAGCACCGCGAGCTGTCCCTCACCGCGATCGGCCTCGCCCTCCACATCCAGTCGCTGCCCGCCCGGGCCCACGTCGGCATCAAGACGCTCGCCGCCCGCTTCCCCGAGGGCGAGACCCGTATCGCGGCGGCCCTGCGGGAACTGGAGGCGCACGGTTACCTGTCCCGCACCAGGGAGCGCCTGCCGAGCGGCCGGGTGGTCACGCACACGGTGTCGTACAACCAGCCGAGAGGCCGCGAGGTCCAGGAGCCCGTGCCCAAGAGCAAGCCCACACCCGCAGCACCACAACCCCCACCCCCACCCCCACCTGCGGAAACGCCCCCCGATCGCGACCCACGACCCCCACTCCCCGAACCCCCCACCCCCGACCTCCCCCGCCACCGCACAGCCACCGCCCTCCTCGCGACCCTGCACCGCGACGACCCCCGCCTGCTCCTCGCGGACCGCGACGTACGCCGTCTGGCCCCGGCCGTCGAAGCTTGGCTGGAGCGCGGCGCCACCGCCGAAGCCGTACGCCGCACCCTGGCGTCGGACCTCCCCCACGAACCCCTGCGCCGCCCGGCAGGCCTCCTCGCCCACCGCCTCACCGAACTCCTCCCCGCCCCGACACCACCACCCCCGCCCCGCCCGCACCCCTTCCAGAACTGCGACGGCTGCGACCGCGCCTTCCGTTCCCTCCAGTCCGGCGGCCGCTGCCGCGACTGCCGAACCGACCTCATGGAGGCCGCAGCATGAGCGCGCATCACCGATACCGGGCTGTGCCCCCCATGGCCGGATACCCTGACCGGGGCACCCTTGGAGGCCACCATGCGCACAGGGTCCGACCACGGACACGAGCTGATCCCTCGCCCCGAACAGACCCCCGACGCGCTGCGCGCGGCCCTCGCCGTCGTCGCCCCCGGCCGCTTGGAGGAGATGCAGGCGCAGAAGGACGAGGCCTTCGCCAAGGCGGTCGAGTGGCAGTCCCTGAGTCCTGTTCAGAGCTGGGTCCTGATCTGGGCCAGAGAGATCGAAATCGCCCGCCGCCCCGAGCTGTCCGCGCGTCACGCCGACGCGTTGAGCAACCTCGAGCACAAGGACCCGGCCATCGCAGGGGAAGCCCTCCGGAGGTTGAGCACCGTCCTGGACGAAGCCATGCAGGCGGTCCGCGCTTGAGCTGGAAGTGGGAGTACGCCTTCGGCGCGCAGGACGCCGCCCGCAATGCTCCCGCCGACTTCCTTGCCAGGGTGGAGCGAAAGGCCGAGGAGCTGGTCAGAGCTGCCGAAGCCGTCCACCTCCACGGGCGGGCCCACGAGGGAACCGACCCGCGGGGCGGCGACATCATCGTCCCCGGCGGCATGTTCACCTACCAGGTCGTCGTGCGCAGCGAAGGTGTCTACGTCGTCCAGATCACGTATTTGGGCTTCTGAACGTCCTCAACCTCCCCGCCGCTCCCCCTGGGCCTCCAGAGGCACCGCCTAGGGCTCAGCGCCCCTCCCGCAGCCCCTCCCCCACAGCCACATACGCCGGCTTCTGCGCGTACTCCTCGTCCAGCAGCGTCGCCGCCCCCTCACCCGTGAAGACGCCCGGTACCCACGAGTGCTTGTCCGTGAAGCCCCACACCGTGAACGACTTGCAGCTGCGCGAGCCGAGGCAGGCGTCGAGGAGGCCGCGGAAGTACGTCGCCTGCTTCGCGAGCTTCTCGGAGTCGACCGGCAGGGCCATGCGGACGTCGACCTCCGTGAAGGCCGTCTGCATGCCCAGCTTGGCGAAGCGGGCGACGTTGTCGGAGACGTCGCCCGGGAAGCCGTACTGAATGCTCAAGTGGCCCTGGATTCCGAACCCCTGGACGGGAACGCCCTGTTTCCGGAGATCGCGGGCCAGCTCGTAGTACGCCGTGGACTTAGCGTTGACGCCCTCCACGTTGTAGTCGTTGAGGAAGAGCTTCGCCTTCGGGTCGGCGGCGTGGGCCCAGCGGAACGTGTCGGCTATGTAGGAGGGGCCCAGCTTCTGCAGCCAGAGCGAGTCCCGCAGCGAACCGTCGTCGTTGAAGACCTCGTTGACCACGTCCCACTGGTAGATCCTGCCCTTGAAGTGGCTGACCTCCGCCGTGACGTGCTTGTGCAGGATGCCGCGCAGTTCCTTCGCGTCGATGGAGCCGTCCGCCACACCCGCCGTCAGCCAGGCGGGGAGCTGGTTGTGCCAGAGCAGCGTGTGGCCGCGTACGGCCTGGCCGTGGGCCCGGGCGAAGGCCACGAGCTCGTCCGCCTTCGACCAGTCGTACGTCCCCCGCTCCGGCTCCACCGACTCCCACTTCATGACGTTCTCCGCCGTCACCGAGTTGAACTCGCTCGCCGTCGTACGCCGGTAGTCCGTCTCGTCGGCGAGCGCCGTCATGTCCACCGCGGTGCCGATGCGGACATCCGCCCGGTCGGCGAGCGCCCGCAGCGAGGCGTCGTGGACGGGGCGCGCGGAGGCCGACTGTGCGCCGGCCACCAGCATCGCCGCGCTCAACAAGACGGTCGCGGGCATGCGGAAGTGCTTCATGTGCGGTCCTTTTCTCTCTATGGGTACGGAAGGGGGTGCGAGGGGGTCAGTGGCCGGCTCGGCCGCTCTCCGGCGGCCCCAGATACGTCGGCGTCAGCCCACCCGTGTCGATCACCAGGCGCTGCAGCACGACGGTCGGGTCGACCATCCAGAACTTCAGTCGGTGCACGCCCGCGCGGCCGATCTCGTGCCGCGTCGACGTCACGTTGACGTTGTCCGACGTGTTGCGTGCCCACTTCGTGTTCATCAGGCCGTCGTCGGCGCCCGTGGCCGCGTGGATGTCGACGGTCTGCGGGGCGGCGTCGTCGAAGGAGACCGCGTAGCGCAGGCCGCCCGTCGGGAGCGCCGGGTTACGGGGGGACAGGTACGCCCAGACGGTGGCCGCGCCCGGCGTCAGCACGCTGACCTCGTACTCCAGGCGGGGGGAGGCCGCGGCGCCAGGTGTCCGGCGGGGCGCGGTGACCGGCCACGGGGTCACCCCCGCGCCCGTACGGCCGATGCGGTCCAGACGCCGCCACTCGCCCACCGAGCTCGCGTAGTGCTCCGCGTCCACGGCGACGTGTCCACCCGCTTCGACGAAGCCGCGCAGGCCCCGGGCCGACGGGTTGTCGACGACCGCGGTGACCGTGACGGACCTGCCCGCGCCCGTCACCGTGACCTCCGCCTCGGTACGGCCGCTCGGCGCCCGCGACCAGTCCACGCTCACCGTCGCGCGCACCTCCCGGTCGACCCGGCCCCTGGCGCGGTCCACGGCGAGCCACGGCACGGAGGTCGTGATCCGGTAGTCGAAGGGGGTCCCGCCCCGGTTGAAGACCTCGATGTACGGCGCGGGGCCCGTCCGGTAAGGGCTGAGCACCGGCAGCGCGGCGGCGCCCTGCGCATGCGGCCACCACCCCTCCGAGCCGTCGACCGCCACCCCCAGCTCGGCCCCCGACGGCACGTCGATCCGCTTGACCGCGGGGAAGAGGACGTCCGGCAGAGCGACGTTGTTGCGCTCCGGCTGCTGCCACGGCGCGTTCGGGCCGTAGCGCTCCACGTCCCCGTAGTCGATGTGCGGCTGCGTCTGGAAACCTCGCCATTTGCCGCCCGCCACCTGGGAGTTGAAGCGGTCGGCGAACGCGAGGTCCCGTTCCAGACCGGCTTCCGCGGCAGCCGCCAGGTCGTTCGTCGCCGCCCTGCCCTGCGCCGCGTACCGCAGGTTGGTGAACTCGGCCTCCCGCAGCACGTACACGTTGGCGGTCGCCTGGACCTCGTAGCCGACCAGCTCGTACCAGGCGTCCTGGGCCGCGGCCGGCAGCCGCTTCCCGATCCGCTCCGCGGCCTTCGCCAGCCGCCGCCAGTCGTCCGTGACCCGCTCCAGCTCCCGTCCGTAGAAGGGCGTCGCCTGGTCGTCGTACACGACCTCCGAACCGGCGAGCGTGATACGGCGGTTGAGCAGCTCGGGCTTTCGGCGCGACTGGAGCTGCCCGTACGTCGCCAGTACGTCGGCGATCGCCTTCGCCTGTGCCGCGCCGAAGTTCTGCCGGGCGTACTGCTGCTCCCATGAAGGGATGTCCTTGAGGTCCCAGCGCCCGGGATTCCAGGCGTAGTCCATGAAGAACTGCGTCGGCAGTTCGTTCCCCTTGAGGTCGCCGACGTTCACCACCCACAGCCCGTGGTTGCCGTACGCGTGGGCCTGGTGGAGCTGGTCCCAGAGGTTCGGCAGGGAGGTGGTGTCGACCCACTTGTAGTTGCGGCCGACGCCCACGTAGTCGAAGTGGTAGTACAGCCCGTGACCGCCCGCGCGCGGCGGCTCGGCGGGGTCCGGGTGCTTGCGGATGTTGCCCCAGTTGTCGTCCGTCAGTACGACGGTCACGTCGTCCGGCGCGCGCAGCCCCCGGTCCCAGTACCGCTGGACCTCCTTGTAGAGCGTCCACACCTGCGGGATCTCGGCCGGATCGCGCCCGGTGACCTCCTTGAGGATCCCCCGCTGCGTGTCGATGATCTCCCGCATCAGCTCGACGCCGTCGCCGTCCGGCAGGCTGGTGTCGCCGTTCCCGCGCATCCCGAGCGTGACGACGCCCTCGAAGTCCTGGTCGACCATGCGCCGGATGCCGTCGCGCCAGTACGCCTTGATCGCGTCGGCGTTGCGGCGGAACGACCACTCCCCCGTTCCGCCGTACGGGTCATGGCCGGGGGTCACGATCGCCCCGCTGCTGTCCCGCACGGCCGGAACCGCGTGCCGGTTCCACTCCTCGATGCCCCGCATCATGGGCGCCTCATGGGACGTGCCCATGACAATCCCGTACTCCTTGGCACGCGCGTGGTTCTCCGGGTCGTCCTCCGCGAAGGCCCGGCCCCACACGGCCGGCCACAGGTAGTTCGCCTTGAGCCGCAGCAGGACCTCGAAGACGCGTCCGTAGAAGTCGGCATTGAAGCCGCCGGCGAAGCCCGGGGCCTTTCCGGGCCCGAAGAACGCGGGCGCCCAGGTCCCCAGCGCCGGGTTCTCGTCGTTGACGAAGACGCCCCGGTACTTCACGGCCGGCGTGCCCTGGCTGAAGCGCCCGGCCCGCACGTACACCGCGTCCCGCCGCACCGGCGCCACGTCGTCCCACCAGTACCAGGGCGAGACCCCGATGCCGTACGAGACGTCGTACGCCCCGAAGATCGTCCCGCGCGGATCGCTGCCCGCGACGACGAACGCCCGCTCCACACCCGGCATCGGGCGCTCCACGACGGTCTGCAGCGAGGTCTCCCACCTGCCGCGCACACCGCTGACGTCCAGCTTCTTCGCGGCGATCAGGCCGTCGATCAGCGGGCTGCGGCCGATGGTGCCGACGAGGACGACCTCACGCGCCACGGTGTCCCCGGGGCGTACGCCCGTGACGCGCTCGATGTCGTCGCGGAGGTCGCCCGCCACCCGTACGACTCCCGGGTGATCCTCGGGGCTGACCACGACCGGCGCTCCCACGAGCGAGAAGGCGCCGCCGGTGAACGAGATGTACGCGCCCGGATCCGTGGAGCGAGCGGCGGCCGACGCGGTCCCGGACAGCATCGGCAGCGCGGCAAGCCCCACCCCCGCACCCGCCCCGAGAACGGCCCTACGGCTGACGTACCCAGACATGACGCACCCCTCCACATGAATTTGCTCAGCGGCATGACAAATAGTGGAGGGAGGGGTCCCTGGGGGGAATGGGTCGGCAGCGTCGAATAGTTTCGGAGGCGCCCGGCAGCCCGCCCGGGGGCCGGGTAAACAGCGAAAGGGCCCGTACGACCGAAGTCGTACGGGCCCTTCCAGGTGCTCTTGAAGGAGCTACCAGGTCATGCGAGCGTCAAATTACTTGACGATGCTGACGACCTGGCCGGCGCCCACGGTCCGGCCACCCTCACGGATGGCGAACTTCAGGCCCTCTTCCATCGCGACAGGCTGGATGAGGTTGACGGTCATGGAGGTGTTGTCACCCGGCATGACCATCTCGGTGCCCTCGGGGAGGGTCACAACGCCCGTCACGTCCGTCGTACGGAAGTAGAACTGCGGACGGTAGTTGTTGAAGAACGGCGTGTGGCGGCCACCCTCGTCCTTGGACAGGATGTAGGCCTGGGCCTCGAACTCGGTGTGCGGCGTGACCGAACCGGGCTTGATGATGACCTGGCCGCGCTCGACGTCCTCGCGCTTGATGCCACGGAGGAGCAGACCGACGTTCTCACCGGCCTGGCCCTCGTCGAGCAGCTTGCGGAACATCTCGATGCCGGTGACCGTGGTGGTGGTCTTCTCCTGCTTGATGCCCACGATGTCAACGGTCTCGTTGACCTTGAGGACACCACGCTCGATGCGGCCGGTGACGACCGTGCCACGACCGGTGATCGTGAAGACGTCCTCGATCGGCATCAGGAACGGCTTGTCGACGTCACGCTCGGGCTGCGGGATCGCCTCGTCGACGGCGGCCATCAGGTTCAGGACCGACTGGCCCCACTCCTTGTCGCCCTCGAGCGCCTTGAGCGCCGAGACCTTGACGACCGGCAGGTCGTCGCCCGGGAACTCGTACTCGGAGAGGAGCTCACGAACCTCGAGCTCGACGAGCTCCAGGATCTCCTCGTCGTCCACCATGTCGGCCTTGTTCAGGGCGACAACGATGTAGGGAACGCCGACCTGGCGGGCCAGGAGCACGTGCTCCTTGGTCTGCGGCATCGGGCCGTCGGTGGCGGCAACCACGAGGATCGCGCCGTCCATCTGCGCGGCACCCGTGATCATGTTCTTGATGTAGTCCGCGTGACCGGGGCAGTCGACGTGGGCGTAGTGACGCGTCTCCGTCTGGTACTCGACGTGCGCGATCGAGATCGTGATACCGCGCTGGCGCTCCTCAGGAGCCTTGTCGATCTGGTCGAAGGCCGAGGCCTCGTTCAGGTCCGGGTACGCGTCGTGCAGCACCTTGGTAATGGCGGCCGTGAGGGTCGTCTTACCGTGGTCGATGTGACCGATGGTGCCGATGTTGACGTGCGGCTTAGTCCGCTCGAACTTCGCCTTCGCCACTGGGTCCTCCTGTGGAGTGGTTCTGGTACGCCTTACTCATCGGCGCCAGGTGATCTTTGCTGGGATGCCGCCCGCCGGGGTTCTCCCTTACCGGATGAGCCCCGGCGGTCGGTGTCAAGCCTAAAGCGTGTAGACGGGTGTGTTACTCGCCCTTGGCCTTCGCGATGATCTCCTCGGCGACGTTCCGGGGAACCTCGGCGTAGGAGTCGAACTGCATCGAGTAGCTTGCGCGACCCGAGGTCTTGCTGCGGAGGTCGCCGACGTAGCCGAACATCTCCGAGAGGGGCACGAGGCCCTTCACGAGGCGAGCGCCGTGACGCTCCTCCATGGCCTGGATCTGGCCACGGCGGGAGTTGATGTCACCGATGACATCACCCATGGACTCCTCGGGCGTGGTGACCTCAACGGCCATCATCGGCTCGAGCAGAACGGGCGACGCCTTGCGCGCGGCCTCCTTGAAGGCCTGCGATCCGGCGATCTTGAAGGCGAGCTCCGAGGAGTCGACCTCGTGGTAGCCACCGTCGAGAAGAATGACGCGGACGCCAGTCATCTCGTAGCCCGCGAGGATGCCGAACTGCATGGCTTCCTGCGCACCCGCGTCGACCGAGGGGATGTACTCCCTCGGGATGCGGCCACCGGTGACCTTGTTCACGAACTCGTACGCCGGACCGTCGGCCTCGAGGATCGGCTCGATCGCGATCTGCACCTTGGCGAACTGACCGGTACCACCGGTCTGCTTCTTGTGGGTGTAGTCGTGACGCTCGACGGCCTTGCGGATCGTCTCACGGTAAGCGACCTGCGGCTTGCCGACGTTGGCCTCGACCTTGAACTCGCGCTTCATACGGTCGACCAGCACCTCGAGGTGCAGCTCGCCCATACCACCGAGGATGGTCTGGCCGGTCTCCTCGTCCGAGTGAACGTGGAAGGAGGGGTCCTCCTCCGCGAGACTCTGGATGGCGACACCCAGCTTCTCCTGGTCACCCTTGGACTTGGGCTCGATGGCGACCTGAATGACCGGCGCCGGGAAGTCCATGGACTCCAGGATGACCGGGTTCTTGTCGTCGGACAGCGTCTCACCTGTGGTGGTCTGCTTCAGGCCCATCACGGCGACGATGTCGCCGGCGCCCACCGACTCGATCTCCTCACGCTTGTTCGCGTGCATGCGGTAGATCTTGCCGATGCGCTCCTTCTTGCCCTTGACGGAGTTCAGCACCGCAGTGCCGGCCTCCAGGCGGCCCGAGTAAACCCGGACGAAGGTGAGCTTGCCGAGGTGCGGGTCGCGCATGATCTTGAACGCGAGCGCGGACAGCGGCTCGTCCACGGACGGCTTGCGCTTGACGACGACCTCGGGGTCCTTGACGTCGTGGCCCTCGATGGCCTCGACGTCCAGGGGGGTCGGCAGGTAGCGCACGACCGCGTCGAGCAGGGGCTGGACGCCCTTGTTCTTGAACGCGGTGCCACAGAACACCGGGGTGACCGTGACGCCGTCGGACTTGCCGGACGCGATGGTGACGCGACGGATCGCGGCGTAAAGCTGCTCCTCGGTGGGCTCCTGGCCCTCCAGGAACAGCTCCATGATCTCGTCGTCGTGCTCCGCGACGGTCTCGACCAGCATGCCGCGGTACTCCTCGGCAGCCTCGGCGTGCGTGGACGGGATGTCGACTACGTCGTACATCTCGCCCTTCTCCGCCTCGGCGGACCACACGAGCGCCTTCATGCGGACCAGGTCCACAACGCCCTTGAAGTCCATCTCGGCACCGATCGGAAGCTGCATGATGATCGGAACGGCGCCAAGCCGGTCCTTGATCATGTCCACGCAGCGGTGGAACTCGGCGCCGGTGCGGTCAAGCTTGTTCACGAAGCAGATGCGCGGCACGCCGTAACGGTTGGCCTGACGCCACACCGTTTCGGACTGCGGCTCTACACCCGCGACACCGTCGAACACCGTGACGGCACCGTCGAGGACGCGGAGCGAACGCTCCACCTCGACCGTGAAGTCGACGTGCCCGGGGGTGTCGATGATGTTGATCGTGTAGTCGTCGTCCTCAAGCGGCCAGTGACAGGTGGTGGCAGCAGAGGTGATCGTGATGCCACGCTCCTGCTCCTGCTCCATCCAGTCCATCGTGGCGGCGCCGTCGTGGACTTCACCGATCTTGTAGCTGACGCCGGTGTAGAAGAGGATCCGCTCGGTGGTGGTCGTCTTGCCCGCGTCGATGTGAGCCATGATCCCGATGTTGCGGACCTTGGCCAGGTCAAGTGAAGTGGTAGCCATAAGGCTTCGGTCTTCTCTCGGTCTCGATGTGGGTTACGACTACCAGCGGTAGTGCGCGAAGGCCTTGTTGGACTCGGCCATCTTGTGGGTGTCCTCACGCTTCTTCACAGCGGCACCAAGGCCGTTGGAGGCGTCGAGAAGTTCGTTGAGCAGACGCTCGGTCATGGTCTTCTCGCGACGGGCGCGGGAGTAACCGACGAGCCAACGCAGCGCGAGCGTGCTGGCGCGACCGGGCTTGACCTCGATCGGCACCTGGTACGTCGCACCGCCGACGCGGCGGGACTTGACCTCGAGGGTCGGCTTGATGTTCTCCAGAGCGCGCTTCAGCGTGATGACCGGGTCGTTGCCGGTCTTCTCGCGCAGGCCCTCCATGGCGCCGTACACGATGCGCTCGGCGGTGGAGCGCTTGCCGTTGAGCAGCACCTTGTTGATGAGGGAGGTCACCAGAGGGGAACCGTAGACCGGGTCGATGATGACCGGGCGCTTCGGGGCGGGGCCCTTACGAGGCATTTCTACTTCTCCTTCTTGGCGCCGTAGCGGCTGCGGGCCTGCTTGCGGTTCTTGACACCCTGGGTGTCGAGCGAACCGCGGATGATCTTGTAGCGAACACCGGGCAGGTCCTTCACACGGCCGCCGCGCACGAGCACGATCGAGTGCTCCTGCAGGTTGTGTCCCTCACCCGGAATGTAAGCGGTGACCTCGATCCCACTGGTCAGACGCACACGCGCGACCTTACGCAGGGCCGAGTTCGGCTTCTTCGGGGTGGTCGTGAACACACGCGTGCAGACACCGCGACGCTGGGGCGAACCCTCGAGTGCGGGCGTCTTGTTCTTCTCGACCTTGTCCTGCCGGCCCTTCCGGACCAGCTGCTGGATCGTAGGCACTACTTCTCCGGTTTCTGTGTGCCGAATGGTGAAGCTAACCTGGAACGTCGCCGACCCACGCGGTCGGGTGTGTCGAAGCCGCGGACTCTCGCCGCAAGGCGAGAGGGGCGCAGATTACGGTGGCCGCTTACGACTCCCCCTGTGCGGTTGAAGGCACGCACGGGAGCCAGGGCACACCCCAGGCACAAGGTCTGAGCGTACCTATCGCATCCACTCCGGTCAAAACAAATGCCTTCGCGCAGGACACGCCGGGTCCGCCACACGTTCGCCACACCGCCGCAACGCCCTCCCGGGCGGTCCGGCCCACGGCGCTGAGCTGCCCCTGAACGGCCTCGGACGCCCTCGGACACCCTCCCCGCCCCCACCGGGACCGGAGAGCGCCCGACCGGCCCTCAGGCGCCTGCACATCCGCCCTTGCCCACAACGCCGACGGGCGGCCACCCCCGAAGGGATGGCCGCCCGCCCACAGACGTACGCCTTACTGGTTGTACGGACCGTAGTCGTAGTCCTCCAGCGGAACGGCCTGGCCGGAGCCGGTGCCGAACGGCGAGTAGTCGATGTCGTCGTAGCCGACGGCCGAGTACATCGCGGCCTTGGCCTCCTCGGTCGGCTCGACCCGGATGTTGCGGTAGCGGGACAGGCCCGTACCGGCCGGGATGAGCTTACCGATGATGACGTTCTCCTTGAGGCCGATCAGGGAGTCGGACTTGGCGTTGATCGCCGCGTCCGTCAGAACCCTGGTCGTCTCCTGGAAGGACGCCGCCGACAGCCACGACTCGGTGGCGAGCGAAGCCTTGGTGATACCCATCAGCTGCGGGCGGCCGGAGGCCGGGTGGCCGCCTTCCTGCACCACGCGACGGTTCTCGACCTCGAACTTCGAACGCTCGACCAGCTCGCCGGGCAGCAGCTCCGCGTCACCCGACTCGATGATCGTCACACGGCGCAGCATCTGCCGGATGATGATCTCGATGTGCTTGTCGTGGATCGACACACCCTGCGAGTTGTAGACCTTCTGGACCTCGCCGACCAGGTGGACCTGGACGGCACGCTGACCCAGGATGCGCAGCACGTCGTGCGGGTTGGTGGCACCCACGGTGAGCTTCTGGCCCACCTCGACGTGCTCGCCCTCGGACACCAGGACCCGGGCACGCTTCGAGATCGGGAACGCCGTCTCGTCGCTGCCGTCGTCCGGGGTGACCACGAGCTTCTTGGTCTTCTCGGTCTCCTCGATCCGCACGCGGCCGGAGGCCTCGGAGATCGGGGCGACACCCTTCGGCGTACGAGCCTCGAAGAGCTCGACGACACGGGGCAGACCCTGGGTGATGTCGTCACCGGCCACACCACCGGTGTGGAAGGTACGCATCGTCAGCTGGGTACCGGGCTCACCGATGGACTGGGCGGCGATGATGCCGACCGCCTCACCGATGTCGACCAGCTTGCCGGTGGCCAGCGAGCGGCCGTAGCACATGGCACAGGTGCCGACCTGGGACTCGCAGGTCAGGATCGAACGGGTCTTGACCTCCTCGACACCGTGGTGCACCAGCTGGTCAATGAGCACGTCGCCGAGGTCCACGTTGGCCGGCGCGATCACCTTGCCGTCGATGACGACGTCCTCGGCGAGCATGCGGGCGTAGACGCTGGTCTCGACGTCGTCCGCCTTGCGCAGCACGCCGTCGGCGCCGCGCTCGGCGATCCGCAGCTTCAGACCGCGCTCGGTGCCGCAGTCCTCCTCGCGGATGATGACGTCCTGCGAGACGTCCACCAGACGACGGGTCAGGTAACCCGAGTCGGCGGTACGCAGGGCGGTGTCGGCCAGACCCTTACGGGCACCGTGCGTCGAGATGAAGTACTCGAGGACGGACAGGCCCTCACGGAAGGACGCCTTGATGGGACGCGGGATCGTCTCGTTCTTGGCGTTCGACACCAGACCACGCATACCGGCGATCTGACGCATCTGCATCATGTTTCCGCGGGCGCCCGAGTTGACCATCATCGAGACCGGGTTGGTCTTCGGGAAGTTCGCGTTCATCGCCTCGGCAACCTCGTTGGTCGCCTTGGTCCAGATCGCGATGAGCTCCTGCGTGCGCTCTTCCTTGGTGATCAGACCGCGCTCGTACTGCTTCTGGACCTTCTCGTCCTGGTCCTCGTAACCCTTGACGATCGCCTTCTTCGCGTCGGGGACGACGATGTCGGAGATGGCCACGGTCACGCCGGAACGGGTCGCCCAGAAGAAGCCGGCCGCCTTCAGGTTGTCGAGCGTCGCCGCCACGATGACCTTGGGGTAGCGCTCGGCGAGGTCGTTGACGATCTCGGAGAGCTGCTTCTTGCCGACCTCGTAGTCGACGAACGGGTAGTCCTCGGGCAGCAGCTCGTTGAAGAGCGCGCGGCCCAGGGTCGTCCGCAGGCGGAAGGTGTCACCCTGCTGCCACTCCGGCTCGCCCTCCTCCTGCGCCGGCGGGGTCCAGCCGCGCGGCGGGATGGTGCCCACCGGGAAGCGGATGTCCACGCGCGACTGCAGCGAGAGCTCGCCGGCGTCGAACGCCATGATCGCCTCGGCCACGGACGAGAAGGAACGCTCCTCGCCCTTGACGCCCCGCAGGTCACCGTCGGTGGTCAGGAAGAACAGACCGAGGACCATGTCCTGGGTCGGCATCGTGACCGGACGGCCGTCGGCGGGCTTGAGGATGTTGTTCGAGGACAGCATCAGGATGCGGGCCTCGGCCTGCGCCTCCGCGGAGAGCGGCAGGTGCACGGCCATCTGGTCACCGTCGAAGTCCGCGTTGAACGCGGTGCAGACGAGCGGGTGGATCTGGATGGCCTTGCCCTCGACCAGCTGGGGCTCGAAGGCCTGGATGCCGAGGCGGTGCAGCGTGGGCGCACGGTTCAGCAGAACCGGGTGCTCGGCGATGACCTCTTCGAGGACGTCGTACACGACCGTGCGGCCGCGCTCGACCATCCGCTTGGCGCTCTTGATGTTCTGCGCGTGGTTCAGGTCGACCAGGCGCTTCATCACGAACGGCTTGAAGAGCTCCAGCGCCATGGCCTTGGGCAGACCGCACTGGTGCAGCTTCAGCTGCGGACCGACGACGATGACGGAACGCGCGGAGTAGTCCACACGCTTGCCGAGCAGGTTCTGACGGAAACGACCCTGCTTGCCCTTCAGCATGTCGCTGAGGGACTTCAGCGGACGGTTGCCGGGGCCCGTGACCGGGCGACCACGACGGCCGTTGTCGAAGAGGGCGTCGACCGCCTCCTGGAGCATGCGCTTCTCGTTGTTCACGATGATCTCGGGCGCACCGAGGTCGAGAAGCCGCTTCAGGCGGTTGTTGCGGTTGATCACACGGCGGTACAGGTCGTTCAGGTCGGAGGTCGCGAAGCGGCCACCGTCCAGCTGCACCATCGGGCGAAGGTCCGGCGGGATGACCGGCACGCAGTCGAGCACCATGCCCTTGGGGCTGTTGCTGGTCTGCAGGAACGCGGAGACGACCTTGAGGCGCTTGAGCGCACGGGTCTTCTTCTGGCCCTTGCCGGTACGGATGATCTCGCGGAGACGCTCGGCCTCCTCCTCGAGGTCGAAGGACTCCAGGCGCTTCTGCAGCGCCGCGGCACCCATCGAACCGTCGAAGTACGTGCCGAAGCGGTCGCGCAGCTCGCGGTAGAGCAGCTCGTCACCTTCGAGGTCCTGGACCTTGAGGTTCTTGAAGCGCGTCCACACCTCGTCGAGACGGTCGATCTCGCGCTGCGCACGGTCACGCAGCTGCTTCATCTCACGCTCGGCACCTTCGCGCACCTTGCGGCGTACGTCGGCCTTGGCGCCCTCGGCCTCGAGCTCGGCCAGGTCGGTCTCGAGCTTCTTGGCGCGCGCCTCCAGGTCGGAGTCGCGACGGTTCTCGATCTGCTGACGCTCGACGGAGACGTGCGCCTCCAGCGAGGGCAGGTCACGCGTACGGCGCTCGTCGTCGACGAACGTGATCATGTACGCCGCGAAGTAGATGACCTTCTCGAGGTCCTTCGGGGCGAGGTCGAGCAGGTAACCCAGGCGCGACGGAACGCCCTTGAAGTACCAGATGTGCGTGACGGGGGCGGCCAGTTCGATGTGGCCCATCCGCTCACGACGCACCTTGGCGCGAGTGACCTCGACGCCGCAGCGCTCACAGATGATGCCCTTGAACCGGACACGCTTGTACTTGCCGCAGTAGCACTCCCAGTCCCGGGTCGGACCGAAGATCTTCTCGCAGAAGAGTCCGTCCTTTTCGGGCTTGAGGGTGCGGTAGTTGATGGTCTCTGGCTTCTTGACCTCGCCGTGGCTCCACTGACGGATGTCGTCAGCGGTGGCCAGACCGATCCGGAGCTCATCGAAGAAGTTGACGTCGAGCACTATGCGTCAATCCCTCTCAGGGTTGTAAGTCATGGGGTCTGAAACGGGGGTCCTGGGGCCGGCCGGGGGCTCATCGCTGAGCCCCCGTACCGGACTCCCGTCAGACCTCTTCGACGCTGCTCGGCTCGCGCCGGGACAGGTCGATGCCAAGCTCCTCCGCAGCGCGGAAGACGTCCTCGTCGGTGTCGCGCATCTCGATGGACATGCCGTCCGAGGACAGCACCTCCACGTTGAGGCACAGGGACTGCATCTCCTTGATGAGCACCTTGAAGGACTCGGGGATGCCGGGCTCGGGGATGTTCTCGCCCTTGACGATGGCCTCGTAGACCTTCACGCGGCCGGTGACGTCGTCGGACTTGATGGTCAGCAGCTCCTGGAGGGCGTACGCGGCGCCATAAGCCTCCAGCGCCCACACCTCCATCTCACCGAATCGCTGGCCACCGAACTGGGCCTTACCACCCAGCGGCTGCTGGGTGATCATCGAGTACGGACCGGTCGAACGGGCGTGCAGCTTGTCGTCGACCAGGTGGTGCAGCTTGAGGATGTACATGTAGCCGACCGAGACCGGCTCCGGGAAGGGCTCACCCGAGCGGCCGTCGAACAGCGGCGCCTTGCCGGACGGGAGGACCATGCGGCTTCCGTCGCGGTTCGGCAGCGTGTGCTCGAAGAGACCGGCGAGCTCGTCCTCACGCGCACCGTCGAAGACGGGGGTGGCGACGTTGGTGCCCGGGACGACCTGGTCGGCACCGATGGCCTGCAGGCGCTGCGCCCACTCCTCGCCGAGCCCGGAGACGTCCCAGCCGCGGCTGGCGAGCCAACCGAGGTGGATCTCCAGGACCTGTCCCGGGTTCATTCGGGACGGGACGCCCAGCGGGTTGAGGATGATGTCGACCGGGGTGCCGTCCTCCAGGAACGGCATGTCCTCGATCGGCAGGATCTTCGAGATGACGCCCTTGTTGCCGTGACGGCCGGCGAGCTTGTCACCGTCGGTGATCTTGCGCTTCTGCGCCACGTACACGCGCACCAGCTGGTTCACACCGGGGGGAAGCTCGTCGCCCTCCTCGCGGTCGAAGACGCGGACACCGATGACCTTGCCGATCTCGCCGTGCGGGACCTTCAGGGAGGTGTCGCGGACCTCGCGGGCCTTCTCACCGAAGATCGCGCGCAGCAGGCGCTCCTCCGGCGTCAGCTCGGTCTCACCCTTGGGCGTGACCTTGCCGACGAGGATGTCACCGGCGACGACCTCGGCACCGATGCGGATGATGCCGCGCTCGTCGAGGTCGGCGAGGACCTCCTCGGAGACGTTCGGGATGTCCCGGGTGATCTCCTCGGGGCCGAGCTTGGTGTCACGGGCGTCGACCTCGTGCTCCTCGATGTGGATCGAGGAGAGGACGTCGTCCTGTACGAGGCGCTGCGACAGGATGATCGCGTCCTCGTAGTTGTGACCCTCCCACGGCATGAACGCCACGAGCAGGTTCTTGCCGAGCGCCATCTCGCCGTTCTCGGTCGCGGGACCGTCGGCCAGGACCTGGCCCTCGATCACGCGGGCGCCCTCGTCCACGACAACCTTCTGGTTGACGGAGGTGCCCTGGTTCGAGCGGGAGAACTTGTGCAGGCGGTACGTGGTGTACGTGCCGTCGTCGTTGGCGGTGGTGATGTAGTCCGCGGAGACCTCCTGGACCACACCGTCCTTCTCCGACTTCAGGACGTCACCGGCGTCGACCGCGCAGCGGTACTCCATGCCGGTGCCGACGAGCGGCGCCTCGGACTTGATCAGCGGCACGGCCTGACGCATCATGTTCGCGCCCATGAGGGCACGGTTGGCGTCGTCGTGCTCCAGGAACGGAATCATGGCGGTCGCGACCGACACCATCTGGCGCGGCGAGACGTCCATGTAGTCGACGTCGTCACCGGGGACGTAGTCGACCTCTCCGCCACGACGGCGGACCAGGACGCGGGACTCCTCGAAGCGGAACTCGTCACTGAGCGGCGCGTTGGCCTGCGCGATGACGAATCGGTCCTCTTCGTCGGCCGTCAGGTAGTCGACCTCGTCGGTGACGACGCCGCCGGTGACCTTGCGGTACGGCGTCTCGACGAAGCCGAACGCGTTGACGCGGCCGTAGGAGGCGAGCGAACCGATCAGACCGATGTTCGGGCCTTCAGGGGTCTCGATCGGGCACATGCGTCCGTAGTGGGACGGGTGCACGTCACGGACCTCGAAGCCGGCCCGCTCACGGGAGAGACCACCCGGGCCGAGCGCCGACAGGCGGCGCTTGTGGGTGAGACCCGACAGCGGGTTGTTCTGGTCCATGAACTGCGACAGCTGGCTGGTGCCGAAGAACTCCTTGATGGAGGCGACGACCGGCCGGATGTTGATCAGGGTCTGCGGCGTGATCGCCTCGACGTCCTGGGTCGTCATGCGCTCACGCACGACGCGCTCCATACGAGCCAGACCCGTACGGACCTGGTTCTGGATGAGCTCGCCGACGTTGCGCAGACGACGGTTGCCGAAGTGGTCGATGTCGTCGGTCTCGACGACGATCGACGTGCCGTTGTCGCCAACGGTCTCGGTCTCACCGGCGTGCAGCTTCACCAGGTACTTGATCGTCGCGATGATGTCCTCGACGGTCAGGATCCCGGCGTCCAGGGGGGCTTCCCCGGCCAGCTTCTTGTTCACCTTGTAGCGGCCGACCTTCGCGAGGTCGTAGCGCTTGGGGTTGAAGTAGAGGTTCTCAAGAAGCGTCTGCGCGGCCTCACGGGTCGGCGGCTCGCCCGGACGCAGCTTGCGGTAGATGTCGAGCAGCGCGTCGTCCTGGCCCTGGGTGTGGTCCTTCTCCAGGGTGGCGCGCATGGACTCGTACTCGCCGAACTCCTCCAGGATCTGCTCGGTCGTCCAACCGAGAGCCTTCAGGAGAACGGTGACGGACTGCTTGCGCTTGCGGTCGATGCGGACACCGACCATGTCGCGCTTGTCGATCTCCATCTCCAGCCAGGCACCACGCGAGGGGATGACCTTGGCGGAGAAGATGTCCTTGTCGGACGTCTTGTCGATGGAGGAGTCGAAGTAGACACCCGGCGAGCGGACCAGCTGCGACACGACGACACGCTCGGTGCCGTTGATGACGAAGGTGCCCTTGTTGGTCATGAGCGGGAAGTCGCCCATGAAGACCGTCTGGGACTTGATCTCGCCGGTCTCGTTGTTGGTGAACTCAGCGGTGACGAAGAGCGGGGCCGCGTACGTGAAGTCGCGGTCCTTGCACTCGTCGATGGAGTTCTTGGGGGGCTCGAAGCGGTGATCCCGGAACGTGAGGGACATCGACCCGGAGAAGTCCTCGATCGGAGAGATCTCCTCGAAGATCTCCTCCAGACCGGACTTGGTGGGGACGTCCTGTCCACTGTCCAGAGCCGCCTCGACACGAGCCTTCCACGCTTCGTTTCCGAGCAGCCAGTCGAAGCTCTCGGTTTGCAGCGCAAGAAGGTTCGGAACCTCGAGGGGCTCCTTGATCTTTGCAAAGGAGATGCGCAGCGGGGCGGTGCTGGCGCCGTTGTTCGTATTCGCGGTCGAGGCAGTGCGCGAGGCGGCCAAGAGGGGGTCCTTCCGAGGGCTCGGACTCACTACGCGCGTACCGGTCCCAGCCGGAACACAGACACAGGCCTTTCCTGAATCAGCCGAGAACGGCCAGGTCAGGGATGGTCCAATCGTCAGTGCTCAAGCGAGGGCTTGCCCCTGGTGACGGGCAGGAGGCAGCTAACAGGCAGCGCAAAGGGTCAGTGTAGCCACTAGGCCCACTGATGTCCAGTCCCCATTTTTTGAGACCCTCGTCGTACTCAACACCTGCGGCAAGCCACGCCCTCAATGCACATCGATACTGCCCTCTTCGTCGCCGATCCATGCCTCGGATCCGGATCGTTGTGACGACGCGTCCTGAGAATTGCGCGCTGCGTGCGGTTCGTCAAGGCCCCCCTACCCAAACCGAGTGCCGTGAACGTCACGTGCAGCTTGTCTTGCAGCCCGTCACCAGGGCGGCCGGAGGCACAACGAAGATCACCATACTCGTCGCGACCGACTGTGCAAGGCAGCCGCTTCGGGTACCCCCTGGAACGCCGAAGAGCGACCACCCAGTTGGGTGATCGCTCCTCGGTGCGTCAGCGTTACAGCCTCTGCGGAAGTGGCTGTGCGGCTCGCGAGCGGTCCGTCGCGGACCGCGAGGTGTTACTTGACCTCGACGGAGGCGCCGGCGCCCTTGAGGGACTCGGCGGCCTTCTCAGCGGCCTCCTTGGCGACCTTCTCGAGGACGGGCTTCGGAGCGCCGTCGACGAGGTCCTTGGCCTCCTTCAGGCCCAGCGAGGTCAGCTCACGCACGACCTTGATGACCTGGATCTTCTTCTCGCCGGCACCCGTGAGGATGACGTCGAACTCGTCCTGCTCCTCGACGGCCTCGGCAACGGCGCCCGGGCCGGCGGGGCCGGCAACGGCGACGGCCGCGGCGGCGGTGACGTCGAACTTCTCCTCGAAGGCCTTCACGAACTCGGAGAGCTCGATGAGGGTCATCTCCTCGAACTGGGCGAGCAGGTCTTCCTGGCTGAGCTTCGCCATGATGGCGGGTCCTTCCGCTAATTCGGCTGGTGCCGATGTACATGTGAGGCGGGCGTACGTTCGGCCCGCTGCGACCGTCGCCTCAGGCGGCGGTCAATGCGCGAGCCGAATTACTCGGCACCGCCCTGCTCGGCGAGCTTGACCCGAAGCGCCTCCGCGGTGCGGACGAACTTCGACGGGAGCGCCTGGAAGAGCGAGGCAGCCTGGGACTGCTTGCCCTTGAACGCACCGGCCAGCTTGCTGAGCAGAACCTCGCGGGACTCGAGGTCCGCAAGCTTCTTGATCTCGTCGGCGGACAGCGCCTTGCCGTCAAGGACACCGCCCTTGATGACGAGGTTCGGGTTGTCCTTGGCGAAGTCACGAAGACCCTTCGCCGACACCACCGGGTCACCGGTGATGAAGGCGACCGCCGTCGGACCGTTGAACAGGTCGTCGAGCGTCGAGATCCCGGCCTCGTTGGCCGCAATCTTGGTCAGCGTGTTCTTCACCACGGCGTACTGGGCGTTCTCACCGAGCGAACGACGCAGCGTCTTGAGCTGCGACACGGTGAGACCCCGGTACTCGGTCAGCACGGCGGCGTTCGAGCTGCGGAACTGCTCCGTCAGCTCGGCTACCGCGGCAGCCTTGTCGGGCCTTGCCATAGAGCGTCGGCCTCCTTCCGGGTGATGAGGACCGCTCAGAAGGGGCTGGGGAAAACGAAACGCCCCGGCGCAGGCGCACGGGGCGTGACTCGACCGGGCATTCGCATACGAATTCCGGGAGTTCATCCACAGTCACCTGCGCGGGTCGTCCGCAATCCAGCGGATCCTTCGGTCACCACACCCTCTTGCGAGCGCACGGCAACGACCAGCGGTCTTTGGCTTCCTCGGAAGAGTACGTGAACGGTCGCGCGTCAGGCAAATCCGCCCGGAGGCTGCTCGACGCGCGGCCGCTGCGCAGCCGGATCGCTCAGCTGTTCTGGGCGTCCTTCATCATCTGCGCCAGGTCCATGGTGTCGCTCGCGGCCGGGGCCTTCACCGTCACCGGCTTGTTGTAGTCGAGGAAGGTGAAGGTCATGTCGAGCGTGCCCTTGTCGGCGGCGCCCTTCATGCTGAACTGCTTGGTGTGGTCGTCCCCGTCGACCCACATGTCCATGGTGAGCTTCTCGACGCCCATCTTCGTGTACTGGTCGAGGCTCTTCTCGCGCTTCTCCCGAGTGGCCTTGTCCTCGTCCTTGAGGGAGGCGCGGAGGTCGGCGAGGGTGACCGTCCCCGTGTAGCGGGTGGTCTTCACGCCGTCGACGGTCTCGGTGCCGACCTTCTTCACGTCCTTGGCACCGGTGAGGAAGGTGGACTCCTGGGCCGGGTTCTGGTCGGCCTGTCCGGCGCCGGCGCCCAGGGACTCGCCGCCCATGGCGTCCTTGCCCAGCGCGGACATGTCGAGCTTGATCCAGTGCTTGCCCTGCATCTGCTTGGCGGCCGCCGCGCCCCCGCCGATGTACATGGCCTTGTTGACGAGCCGGATCTCCGCCGTGCCGTCCGCGCCCTGGTCGAGCGCCGACATCTTCATGCTCATGGCGACCGTGGGCTTCATCCGCATCGACGCCTCGGCCTTGACGCGGCCTTGCTCCGGGACCGTGCCGACCAGCCGGTAGTGCAGGGAGGTGATGTCCTTTGTGTTCTTCGCGGCCTTCGCCACGGCCGCGGCTGGCTCCATGCGCGGGGACTCGTCCTTCGCGCCGCCCTTCGCCTTCGTGTCGCCGTCCGAGGACGACGTACAGGCGGCGGTGCCTCCGGCGAGGAGCAGCGCGGCGAGCGCCGCGCCCGTGGCCCTGCGCAGGGCGGTGTCGCGTACAGAGAACATCATGATTCCCCCCAAGGAACTGATGAGCGATTCACAGACTTGCCGTGAGCGTAACTCAGGGGGATTCACGTGGTCTTCCGAGTTCCCGGCGCCTCAGGAGCCCCGGAGGCCTCGGCGGCCCTCAAGTACCTCAGGAGGTGGCGCCCTGCGACTTCATCAGTTCCTTGAAGTCGGCGGTGTCGCCGGCCGGGGGCTCCTCGGCGGAGACCTTCACTCCGTAGTCGCTGTAGTACGCGGTCGAGGACATCGTCCCGCTCGCGAGCTCGCCCTTCTCGACCTTCTTGACCAGCAGGTCGTCACCGTTGACCCAGATGTCGACCGTCTCCGTGGTGACACCGGCCTGGGTGAGCTGCTTCTTCAGGTCGGCCAGCTGGCTCTCGGTGAGGTTGGAGTTCTTGGTGGCGAGGTCCGCCACGTTCACCTTGCCCGAGTAGTGCGTGGTGCTCTCGCCGCGCACCTGCTCGTCGCCGACCTTCTTCACGTCACCGGAGGCGAGCAGGAGCTTCACCGACTGGTTCGGCGTGGTGTTCTGCATCTGGTCCTTGAGGTACGCGCCCGAGCCGCCGGCGAGCTTGGCGAGGTCGTCGTATCCGTACCTGATCCAGTGCTTGCCGCCGGCCTGCTGGGCGAACTTCTCGCCCATCTTCGCGTAGTACGCGTCGGGCAGGTAGCGGGCCTGCATGCTGGTGCTGCCCGTCTGACGCATCGTCTCGGCCATCTGGCCGCCGGTGTACGTGATTGTCAGGTTGCCGGTGAGGCCGTCGGCCCAGCCGAGGGCGCCGTCCGCCTTCATGGACATCAGCGTGCCCATCGTCGTGGTGGACTCGACCTTGGCGGAGTCGGCCTTGTCGGTGGACTTCTCCGCCGAGCGCAGGGCCGCTATGGGGCTGAGGTGCGTCGTGCCCTTGTGCCCCGCCTTGTCGTCCTTACCGGAACTGCCGGAGCTGCCGGAGCTGCCGGAGCTGCTTGAACTCCCGGCGGAGTCCGAGGAGTTGCAGGCGGCCACCCCGCTCAGCGCGGTCACCGCCGCTACAGCAAGGCCCACGCGGCGCACGGTTGTGCTCTTCATACGTCCCACCCCTATGCGAATCCTGTGATCTGCACGCTAACCCAGGCCACTGACACTGGCACCCGAAATCTGTTCCGGGAAGTTCCGGGCAGCTCCGGGCAGTTCAGGAACGAAGTTCCAGGAAAGGGGACGGGCCCCGCACCTCGAAAGGTTGCGGGGCCCGTGCCAAGAACGCGTATGCAACGCGGTCACCGTGAGCGGGAGGCTCAGACGGCGGCCGGGTCCTCCTCGACGAGGAGGTTGCGGGTGCGGTTCGAGTCGATCGGAATGCCGGGGCCGATCGTGGTGCTGATCGCGGCCTTCTTGATGTAGCGACCCTTGGCGGCCGACGGCTTCAGACGAAGGATCTCGTCGAGCGCGGCGCCGTAGTTCTCCACCAGCTGGGTGTCGTCGAAGGACACCTTGCCGATGATGAAGTGCAGGTTCGAGTGCTTGTCGACGCGGAACTCGATCTTGCCGCCCTTGATCTCGGTCACGGCCTTGGCCACGTCCGGGGTCACGGTGCCCGTCTTCGGGTTCGGCATCAGACCACGCGGGCCGAGGACACGGCCGAGGCGGCCGACCTTGCCCATGAGGTCCGGGGTGGCGACGACGGCGTCGAAGTCCAGACGGCCCTTCGCCACCTCGTCGATCAGCTCGTCGGAGCCGACGATGTCGGCGCCCGCGGCGGTCGCGGCCTCGGCACGGTCACCGGTCGCGAAGACCAGGACCCGGGCGGTCTTACCGGTGCCGTGCGGGAGGTTCACGGTGCCACGGACCATCTGGTCGGCCTTGCGCGGGTCGACACCCAGGCGGAAGGCGACCTCGACGGTGCCGTCGAACTTGGAGGTGGAGGTCTCCTTGGCGAGACGGACGGCCTCGAGCGGGGCGTAGAGCTTGTCCCGGTCGACCTTGGCGTCCGCAGCGCGGAGAGACTTGCTGCGCTTGCTCACTGCTGCTCCTGTGTGTTCTGAGGAGTCGTGGTTCGGACCGAGCAGGCCCTTCCACGGTTCATGCGTACGGGGGTGAAGGTCAGCCCTCGACCGTGATGCCCATGGAACGGGCGGTGCCGGCGATGATCTTCGACGCGGCGTCCAGGTCGTTGGCGTTGAGGTCGGGCATCTTGGTCGTGGCGATCTCGCGGACCTGCGCCTGGGTGATCTTGGCGACCTTGGTCTTGTGCGGCTCGCCGGAGCCCTTCTCCACACCCGCGGCCTTGAGGATCATCTTCGCGGCCGGCGGAGTCTTGGTGATGAAGGTGAAGGAGCGGTCTTCGTAGACCGTGATCTCCACCGGGATGACCCAACCGCGCTGCGACTCGGTCGCGGCGTTGTAGGCCTTGCAGAACTCCATGATGTTGACGCCGTGCTGACCCAGCGCGGGGCCGACCGGCGGAGCCGGGTTGGCCGCGCCGGCCTGGATCTGGAGCTTGATGAGCCCCGTGACCTTCTTCTTCTTGGGAGGCATGTGCTCTCTCCGGGTCCTAGTGAGAGTTTTCAGCCGACCGATCCGGATCATCCGGATGGAGGCATACCGCACAACGATAACGGGTATCCCCGCGCGGCCAAAAACCGAGCAGGTCAGACGGGCTGTGAGAGCCTGTCTGACCTGTTCGGAGGCTTATGTTCCAGACGCCCTGAAGGGCTAGTTCTTCTGGATCTGGTCGAACGACAGCTCGACCGGGGTCTCGCGGCCGAAGATCTCGACGAGACCCTTGACCTTCTTCGAGTCGGCGTTGATCTCGTTGATCGTCGCCTGCAGCGTCGCGAACGGGCCGTCGGTGACGGTGACCGAGTCGCCGACCTCGAAGTCCAGCACCTGGACCTCGACCTTGCGCTGCGGAACGGGCTTGCCCTCGGCCTCGGCGGCCTCGCGAGCGGCCTTCTCCTCGGCCTCCGGGGCGAGCATCTTGACGATCTCGTCCAGGGTCAGCGGGTACGGGTCGTAGGCGTTGCCCACGAAGCCGGTGACGCCGGGAGTGTTGCGGACGACACCCCAGGACTCGTTCGTCAGGTCCATGCGGACCAGGACGTAGCCCGGAAGCTTGTTCTGCTTGATCGTCTTGCGCTCGCCGTTCTTGATCTGCGCGACTTCTTCCTGCGGCACCTCGGCCTGGAAGATGAAGTCCTCGACGTTCAGCGAGACGGCGCGCTGCTCGAGGTTGGTCTTCACGCGGTTCTCGTAACCGGCGTACGTGTGGATGACGTACCACTCGCCGGGGAGGGTGCGCAGTTCCTCGCGCAGGGCGGTGACGGGGTCGACGGGCTCGGCCTCTTCTTCGGGCTCGGCCTCTTCCTCGTCCTCCTCGGAGACGGCCTCGTCCTCGTCGGACTCGGTCTCCTCGTCGGACGCGACGTCTTCGACGTCCTCCTCGGACTCGTCCTCGACGTGCACGGCCGCCTCTTCGGCGGGCTCGCCCGCGGCGGCGTCGGCAGCCTCGACCTCGTCCGGGTCCTCGGTGTCCGCGCCCTCGACGATGTCGAGCTCGTCCTCAACGGACTCGACCGACTCGATGGCGTCGTTCAGGTTCGGGTCAGACACGGTGGCTGCTTCTTCCTGGATCATGGGGGTGGAACATGCGAAAAAAGGCGCCGATGTCGGCGCCTTTCGCACTCGGCTCAGCCGAAGACGTACTTGGCGGCGTGGTTGAGCCCATAGTCAATCACGGTCACGAGGCCGATCATGATGATGACGAACACAATCACCACAGTGGTGTACGTCGTCAACTGATTGCGAGTCGGCCAGACGACCTTGCGGAGTTCCGCGACGATCTGGCGGTAGAAGGTGGCGAGGCGCTTCAGCGGGCCCTTCTTGGCACGCTTGCCGCCCTTGCGGGCCTTCTTCTTGGACTCGGGCGCCTCGGCATCAGGCATGTCGATGGAGCCCACGGCGTCCGTCACTCGTCCTCACCTGATTCCGGGTCGTGGCCGCGCCGCGCCCGGTTGAGCCGCACGGCGGTGCATAGCAGTACGTACATGCGCACACATCCTGGCGGAGGAGTGTGTAGCAGGGCCGGAGGGACTTGAACCCCCAACCGCTGGTTTTGGAGACCAGTGCTCTACCAATTGAGCTACGACCCTTTGTTTCCCCCAACGTACCGCATCCGCCCGGGTGCTATGTGTGCACCGGGTGAGTGCGGCCGGTGAAGGCCAACGAGGTGAGAGTGTACGTGCTCACGAGCCGGTCGTCGAACAGAAAGTGTCCGTACGGGCTTTGGCGGCGGAAGATCGCCCAGCCGGGAGCCCGGATCCGGACGCTTGTTCAGCCCCTGTTCAGTCCGTGAAACCCATGTGCCGGGGGTGTTTCCGGTCTGAAACGATGGGCCCATGAGCGCTGCAACCCCTCCCACCGAGCGCCGGGTCTCCGCCCGAGTCGGCGCGATCTCCGAGTCCGCCACCCTCGCCGTGGACGCCAAGGCCAAGGCCCTGAAGGCCGCCGGGCGTCCGGTGATCGGCTTCGGCGCCGGTGAGCCCGACTTCCCGACCCCCGGCTACATCGTCGAGGCGGCCGTCGAGGCCTGCAAGAACCCGAAGTACCACCGCTACACGCCCGCCGGCGGCCTGCCCGAGCTGAAGAAGGCCATCGCCGAGAAGACGCTGCGGGACTCCGGCTACGCGGTCGACCCCGCCCAGGTCCTCGTCACCAACGGCGGCAAGCAGGCCATCTACGAAGCCTTCGCCGCGATCCTCGACCCGGGCGACGAGGTCATCGTCCCGGCGCCGTACTGGACGACGTACCCGGAGTCGATCCGTCTCGCCGGCGGTGTCCCGGTCGAGGTCGTCGCGGACGAGACCACCGGCTACCGCGTCTCCGTCGAGCAGCTGGAGGCGGCGCGCACCGAGCACACGAAGGTGCTGCTCTTCGTCTCCCCGTCCAACCCGACGGGCGCGGTCTACACCCGCGAGCAGGTCGAGGAGATCGGCCGCTGGGCCGTCGAGAAGGGCCTGTGGGTCCTGACCGACGAGATCTACGAGCACCTGGTCTACGGGGACGCCGAGTTCCACTCGCTGCCGGTGGTCGTTCCCGAGCTGGCCGACAAGTGCATCGTGGTCAACGGGGTCGCGAAGACGTACGCGATGACCGGCTGGCGCGTGGGCTGGGTCATCGGTCCCAAGGACGTCGTCAAGGCCGCGACGAACCTCCAGTCGCACGCCACGTCCAACGTGTCGAACGTCGCCCAGGTCGCCGCGCTCGCCGCCGTCTCCGGCGATCTGACGGCCGTCGCCGAGATGCGCGAGGCCTTCGACCGCCGCCGGAAGACGATCGTGCGGATGCTCAACGAGATCGACGGCGTGCTGTGCCCCGAGCCCGAGGGCGCCTTCTACGCGTACCCCTCGGTGAAGGCCCTCGTCGGCAAGGAGATCCGCGGCCGCCGCCCGCAGGACACGGTCGAGCTGGCCGCTCTCATCCTGGAGGAGGCCGAGGTCGCGGTGGTCCCGGGCGAGGCCTTCGGCACGCCGGGATACCTGCGTCTGTCGTACGCCCTGGGGGACGAGGACCTCGTCGAGGGCGTGGCCCGGATCCAGAAGCTGCTGGCGGAGGCCCGCGACTAGGGGTCCTTTCGCGTGAGGACGTGTGCGGGCCGCTTCCCTCCGGGAAACGGCCCGTTTCTTCGTGCGAGCAAGACCACGTTCAGGGAAAGCGCTACCGGGGCGGCGGGGACGTACGGCAGGATCCTGGGATGGAGCACGTACGTGATGTCTCTGAGCTGCCCAAGGCTCATCTGCACCTGCACTTCACCGGGTCGATGCGGCCCACCACCCTGCTGGAACTCGCCGACAAGTACGGCGTCCGGCTGCCCGACGCGCTGACCAGCGGCGAGCCGCCGAAGCTGCGGGCGACCGACGAGCGCGGCTGGTTCCGCTTCCAGCGGCTGTACGACGCGGCGCGCTCGTGCCTGCGCGAACCCGAGGACATCCGGCGCCTGGTGCGCGAGGCCGCCGAGGAGGATCTGAAGGACGGCTCCGGCTGGCTGGAGATCCAGGTCGACCCGACGTCGTACGCGCCCCGTCTGGGCGGGCTGATCCCGGCCCTGGAGATCATTCTGGACGCGGTGGAGACGGCCTCGCGCGAGACCGGGCTCGGGATGCGGGTCCTCGTGGCCGCGAACCGGATGAAGCACCCGCTGGACGCACGCACGCTGGCCCGTCTCGCCGTGCGGTACGCGGACCGGGGCATCGTCGGCTTCGGGCTCTCCAACGACGAGCGGCGGGGCATGGCGCGGGACTTCGACCGGGCCTTCGCGATCGCGCGGGAGGGCGGGCTGCTGGCCGCGCCGCACGGCGGCGAGCTGACCGGTCCCGCCTCCGTCCGCGACTGCCTGGACGACCTGCACGCCTCACGCATCGGGCACGGGGTGCGCGCCGCGGAGGACCCGCGGCTGCTGAGGCGGCTCGCCGAGCGGGGCATCACGTGCGAGGTCTGTCCCGCCTCGAACGTCGCCCTGGGCGTCTACGAGAAGCCGCAGGACGTCCCGCTGCGCACGCTGTTCGAGGCCGGCGTCCCGATGGCTCTCGGCGCCGACGACCCGCTCCTCTTCGGCTCCCGTCTGGCCGCCCAGTACGACTTCGCCCGCCGCCATCACGGCTTCACGGACACCGAACTGGCCGAGCTTGCACGGCAGTCGGTACGGGGGTCGGCGGCGCCGGAGGACGTACGGGCGAAGCTGCTGTCCGGGATCGAGGACTGGCTCAGCGCCCCGGCCGCCTGAAGTGCGCGTACGGCGGATACGGCTTGAAGCAGATGACGATCTCGGGATGGCGCAGGATGTCGTGGCCGGCCGCCAGTTCGCCGTGCAGACAGGTCATGCAGGCGGAGTGGCCCTTGACGACGCGTTTGTGCCGCGGGCCCCAGCCGGCCGCGTAGGCGAAGGCCGTGGCGGCGGAGGCGAAGGCGTCGCGGCCGCCGATGAGGAAGTACGTCCGGGCGTGTGTGGTGTGGCGCAGCACGTCACGGGAGCCTGGGCGGTCGAGCCAGGCGCGGGCGTCCCTGTCGGTGCGCCGCTCGTCGGTACGGACGGTCAGCGGGGTGCCGTGGACCAGTCTGCGGCGCAGTTCGGGCCACTTGGTGGGACGCAGGCCCGCCTCCGGGTGGGCGAGGACCAGGTCGACGAGCTCGCCGCGTCCCTCGTCGGGCGGCACGCCGTCCCGCAGCGGCACATGCACGATCGTGTGCCGGGAGTACGCGGCGAACGAGAACAGACCCGCCAGCCGGTTGAGGCCGTCGTGGTCGCCCATCAGCAGGCCGTACTCCTCGGGATCACGCAGCGAGGTGTGGCGCAGTGGGGACCAGGGCTGGACGACACGGTGCTCATGGGGTCCGGTGCGGAGTCTGAACTGGCGCAGCCTCAGCCGCATACGGGGTCTCTCATGCGCCCAGCGTGAGGGTCAGCGGGGACCTTCGGCAACGGAAATACCGCACAGCAGCGTGCGCGATGCCGGCGATGGCCGACGACCGTGAAGCAGGGAGTGGGCGCGGCCCAATGAGCCTCCGCACAACCCCGGAGCGGAGCTCTCTACAGGCTGACGCCCACCGTCACCGGCTCATTGACCAGCGTGACCCCGAAGGCCTCGCGCACCCCGGCGACGACCTCGCGGGCCAGCGCGAGCAGGTCCTCGGTGGTGGCCTCGCCCCGGTTGGTGAGGGCCAGGGTGTGCTTGGTGGAGATGCGCGCGGGCCCGGTGCCGTAGCCCTTGGTGAAGCCGGACTTGTCGATCAGCCAGGCCGCGGAGGTCTTGGTGTGGCTGTCGCCCGCCGGGTACGCCGGCGGCACGGTCTCGGCGCCGAGCCGCTCCCGCACGCGCGCGTGGAACGCCGCGAACTCCTCGTCCGTGAGGATCGGGTTGGTGAAGAACGACCCCGCGGACCAGGTGTCGTGGTCCTCCGGGTCGAGCACCATGCCCTTGCCGGAGCGCAGCTTCAGCACGGTCTCGCGGGCGGCGGCCAGGGGCACACGGTCGCCGGGTCCCACACCCAGGACTCGGGCGGTCTCGGCGTACTTGACCGGCGCGCTCAGCCCGGCGGCGTCCTCCAGCTCGAAGCGGACGCGCAGAACCACGTAGCGTTCGGGGTCTTCCTTGAAGCGGCTGTGGCGGTACGAGAAGGCGCAGTCGGCGTTCGCCAGCGTGACCGTCTCACGCACCTTCCGGTCGTAAGCGATCACTTCTGTGATCGTCGACGACACTTCCTGACCGTACGCGCCCACGTTCTGGATCGGAGTCGCACCCGCGGAGCCGGGGATCCCGGCGAGGCACTCGACGCCCGCGAGCCCGGCCTCGACGGTGCGCGCGACCGCGTCGGTCCACACCTCACCGGCGGCCAGCTCCAGCTTCGTGCCGTCGAGTGCGAACCCGCGCGTGGCGATGCGCAGGGCGGTTCCGGCGAAGCCCTTGTCGGCGATGACCAGGTTGGAGCCGCCGCCGATGAGCAGCAGCGGCGTACCGGCGTCGTCGGCCTCGCGGACGGCCGCGATCACCTCGGCGTCGGTCGTCGCGGTGATCAGACGGGCGGCGGGCCCGCCGAGCCGGAAGGTGGTCAGCGGGGCGAGCGGGGCATCGTGAAGTTCCTGCACGGGCTCAAGACTACGAGACGCCTGAGACAGCCCTCGCCGTCGGTCACGGCCCGGCACGCGCGCGTACGGCCCCGCCGGTGGGGGGGGGGGCCGGCCGCCGCGGGGGGGGGGCAGGAGGTCCGGTGCGGGAACTGGGCGCGCGGGAGGCGGC
>NZ_JBEXDZ010000113.1:0-31904 GCF_040606085.1 Streptomyces sp. NPDC005485
CCCCGGCCCGACCAACGCCCCGCCGTCGCCCGCCCGCCCCGGCCGCACCTCGCCTCCCCCGCCCGGCGCCGCACCGGGGGGGGCGGCGCCGGACGTGCTGGACAACGAAACAAGGCATGACCTCGGGGAGGACCAGCATCATGGGCGTCACGCTCGCCAAGGGAGGCAATGTCTCCCTCTCCAAGGCCGCACCGAACCTCACGCAGGTGTTGATCGGTCTCGGCTGGGACGCGCGCTCCACCACCGGAGCCGACTTCGACCTGGACGCCAGCGCACTGCTGTGCAACTCCGGCCGGGTGCTCGGCGACGAGTGGTTCGTCTTCTACAACCAGCTCAAGAGCCCGGACGGCTCGGTCGAGCACACCGGCGACAACCTCACGGGCGAGGGGGAGGGCGACGACGAGTCGATCCTGATCGATCTCTCCAAGGTGCCCGCCTCCGTGGACAAGATCGTCTTCCCGGTCTCGATCCATGACGCCGACAACCGCGGCCAGACGTTCGGCCAGGTCAGCAACGCCTTCATCCGCGTCGTCAACCAGGCCGACGGCCAGGAACTCGCACGCTACGACCTCTCCGAGGACGCCTCCACGGAGACCGCGATGATCTTCGGCGAGGTGTACCGCTACAACAACGAATGGAAGTTCCGCGCGGTCGGCCAGGGGTACGCGTCGGGCCTGCGCGGCATCGCACTGGACTTCGGGGTCAACGTTTCCTAGGCCCGCCTTGGCCAGCCGAAGGGGCGGCACTCTAGACTTCGTGGTCAACGTTAGGTAAAGCCGAGTACGGCGCGGGGGAGACCCGTACACACACGATGATTGGGTAGCCAGTGCTTCTGAAAACCTTCGGCTGGTCGTTCGCGATTACCGCGATCGGTCTGGCCGCGGCGGTTCTCTACGGGGGGTGGAAAGCCTTTGGCATCGTGGCGATCCTGTCCGTCCTGGAGATCTCGCTGTCCTTCGACAACGCGGTGGTCAACGCCGGAATCCTGAAGAAGATGAGTGCCTTCTGGCAGAAGATCTTCCTCACGGTCGGCGTGCTCATCGCCGTATTCGGCATGCGTCTGGTCTTCCCCGTCGTGATCGTGGCGGTGACCGCCAAGAAGAGCCCGTGGGACGCGGTCGACCTGGCGCTGACCGACAAGGACCAGTACCAGCAGCTCGTCACCGACGCCCACCCGGCGATCGCCGCGTTCGGTGGCATGTTCCTGCTGATGATCTTCCTGGACTTCATCTTCGAGGACCGGGACATCCAGTGGCTGCGCTGGATCGAGCGCCCCCTCGCCAAGCTCGGCAAGGTCGACATGCTGGCGGTCTGCATCGCCCTCATCGTCCTGCTGATCACCTCGATGACCTTCGCCGTCCACGCCCACCAGCACGGCGGCGCGCACATCGACAAGGCGCAGACGGTCCTCATCTCGGGCATCGCGGGGTTGATCACCTACATGGTGGTCGGCGGCCTCTCCGGCTACTTCGAGGACAAACTCGAGGAAGAGGAGGAGCGCGAGCACGAGGAGGAGGAAGAGGCTGAGCGGACCGGCAAGAAGAAGCCGGCCGTCGTTCTCGCCGGCCAGGCCGCGTTCTTCATGTTCCTCTACCTGGAGGTCCTGGACGCGTCGTTCTCCTTCGACGGCGTGATCGGCGCCTTCGCCATCACCAACGACATCGTGCTGATGGCCCTCGGCCTCGGCATCGGCGCCATGTACGTCCGGTCGCTGACGGTCTACCTGGTCCGCCAGGGCACCCTCGACGATTACGTGTACCTGGAGCACGGCGCGCACTACGCGATCGGCGCGCTCGCCGTGATCCTCATGGTCACCATCCAGTACGAGATCCACGAGGTCATCACCGGTCTCGTCGGTGTCCTCCTGATCGCCTGGTCCTTCTGGTCCTCGGTGCGCCGCAACAAGGCGCTCGCCGAGGCCGAGGGAAAAGGTGAGGCCTCGGACGAGAAAGCCGAGGTCTCGTCCGGGGTCTGACCCGATCGGTCCGGATCCGCGTGTGTGATCCGGGCCCGGGTGAGGAACGCTCTGTGCGGGGCGGCGTCGAGGAACTCTCCTCCGCGCCGCCCCGCGCGGTTTTGAAGGCAACTGGGGGGCGGTTATGGGGTTCTGGGACGAGCTGTGGCGCGGGCGCTCGACGGAGTTCGACTCGGGCAGCGCGGCCACCAACGCCATCGAGCTGACCAAGCGGCACCGTCAGGTCTCGCTCACCAAGCAGGGCGCGGCCACCGGCAACCTGCGCGTCAACCTGTCCTGGCGGATGCGCACCTCCGACATCGGCGGCCCCGAGCGCGGCCGGCTGCTGCGGAACCCCTTCCGGCTCTTCACCCCGGAGGTGGTCCAGGGCCACACCCAGAGCATGGTCAACGTCGACCTCGACCTGGGCTGCATGTACGAGCTCACGGACGGCAGCAAGGGCGTGGTCCAGCCTCTGGGCAGCTTCTTCGGCGAACTCAACGAACCGCCCTACGTGAAGCTCAGCGGCGACGACCGGTTCGGCTCCGGCTCCGGCGAGACGATCTTCATCAACCTGGACCACCGCGAGCACATCAAACGGCTGCTGATCTTCGTCTACATCTACGACCAGACGCCCGCCTTCGACCGTACGCACGCCATCGTCACGCTCTACCCGAGCAACGGGCCGCGTATCGAGATAAATCTCGAGGAGCGCCATCCGCAGGCCCGGTCCTGCGCGATCGTGATGATCGAGAACGTCAAGGGCGACCTGATCGTGCGCCGCGAGGTGAAGTTCGTCTACGGCTTCCAGGCCGAACTGGACCGCCTCTACGGCTGGGGCCTCCAGTGGGGCCGGGGCTACAAGTCGAAGGCCGACCGCTGATCCACCGGACGCCGACGGCACCCGTCACCGTTGCCGCGACCCCGGCCGCGACACAGGCTCTCAGCGGCCGATGAACTGCGGTCCCTGCGGCGGCAGCCGGAAGTCCGGGTCGGGCAGCGTGCCGACCGGCTGGGGGTAGCCGTACGAGGGCCCCGCGGCCGCGGTCTGCGGCTGGGGGTACCCGTAGGAGGGCTGGCCCCCGGGGCTGCCGGCCGGCTGCGGATAGCCGTAGGCGGGCCCGGTGGCCGCCGCCGCGGCGGGCTGGTGCTGCGGCTGCGCCGGAAAGCCGTACGCGGGCTGCTGGGGCACCGGGGCGGGCTGCTCGGGCGGCAGCGGCACGGAGGTCTCGGGAGCCGCGACGGGTGCCGCCCAGGCCCCGGGATCGGGCACGGGACCGGCGGTGGTGGCCGGCAGTGCCTCCGGCTCCGACTCGGGCGCCGACTCGTCCACCGAGATGCCGAAGTCGCTCGCCAGCCCCTCCAGACCGTTGGAGTAGCCCTCGCCGAGCGCCCGGAACTTCCAGTTCTCACCGCGCCGGTAGAGCTCGCCGCAGATCAGCGCCGTCTCCTCGCCCGTCTGCGGCTTGATGTCGAAATACGCCAGCGGTTCACCGTCGGCGAGCGCGGCGTCGTACAGCAGGATGCGCAGTCCGCGTACGCGGTCGAAGGTGACGCCCTCCGCCGATGCGACCAGCAGAATCTGTCCGACACCGGACTCGACACCCGCCAGATCCGTCTGGATCGTGTCGGTGAGGCCCTCGGCGACGCGCTTCTTGCCGAGCCGCCAGACCTTGCCCGAGGGGTGGCGGGGCTGGTTGTAGAAGACGAAGTCCTCGTCGGATCGCACACGACCGCCGGGACCGAGGAGCAGCGCCGAGGCATCGACATCGGGGACGCCCTGCCCGGGCGTCCAGCGCAGCACCGCCCGTACCGCTGTGGCGTCCAGCGGGATGTTCGACCCCTTCAGCATCGCGTGCGTCATGCGGTCATCCTGCCCTCTCGGTCCTGGTCACGACAACGCGGGGGTGAGGATTCCCGGCCGGGTCGAAGAACGGTCGACATGGCCGAGTTACCTGAACTTCATGCCCGGTGGGAACCCCTGACACCGATATCTACGTACTATTACCGGCCACATCGCGCACATCACGTTGGGCCGCCCAGCCGCCACGAGGGAGTTTCATGCGTCATTTCGGGCATCTTGCCCACGAGCAGCGGCAGCGTCTCTTTCACCAGGAGCCGTGCGCCTTCACCGCCGACTCGCCGGCCAGAGTCCTCTCGGCCGCCCTCGGCGCCACGCTGTACAGCCCGGCCACCCGGCCGCAGCTCGCCGACGACATCGTCAAGCAGGCCGGGCGCGGCGTCGTCTCCATGGTGCTGTGCCTGGAGGACTCGATCTCCGACGCGGACGTGGCGTACGGCGAGGAGAACCTGGTCCGGCAGTTCACCGACCTCGCCGAACGGCCGGACGCCGACCTTCCGCTGCTGTTCGTGCGGGTGCGCACCCCCGAGCAGATCCCGGACCTCGTCCAGCGCCTCGGACCGGCCGCGCGCGTGCTGTCCGGATTCGTCATGCCGAAGTTCACCGAGGAGCGGGGCGTCCCGTTCCTGGAGGCGCTCAGTGCCGCCGAGGCGTCGAGCGGGCGCCGCCTGTTCGCCATGCCCGTGCTCGAATCGCCCGAACTGCTCTACCGCGAGTCGCGCGTGGAGACCCTTGAGGGCATCTCCCGCGCCGTCGACAAGTACCGCGACCGCGTCCTCGCCCTGCGCCTGGGCGTCACCGACTTCTGCTCCTCCTACGCGCTGCGCCGGGCGCCCGACATGACGGCGTACGACGTCCAGGTCGTCGCCTCCGTCATCGCCGACGTGGTGAACATGCTGGGCCGGGCCGACGGCACGGGCTTCACGGTGACCGGGCCGGTGTGGGAGTACTTCCGGGTCCAGGAGCGCATGTTCAAGCCGCAGTTGCGCCGCAGCCCGTTCCTGGACGGACAGGCCGAGGAACTGCGCGAGGCACTGATCGAGCACGCCATGGACGGGCTGCTGCGCGAGATCACCCTCGACCAGGCCAACGGCCTGCTCGGCAAGACCTGCATCCACCCCTCGCACGTCCTGCCCGTGCACGCGCTGTCCGTGGTCAGCCACGAGGAGTTCAGCGACGCCCAGGACATCCTGCGCCCCGAGCGCGACGGCGGAGGTGTGCTGCGGTCGGCGTACACGAACAAGATGAACGAGGTGAAGCCGCACCGCGCCTGGGCCGAGCGCACCCTCCAGCGCGCCGAGGTCTTCGGCGTCGCGAACGAGGACATCGGCTTCGTGGACCTGCTCGCCGCCGGACTCCCGGCGGCCACCTGAACCGCCTGTGTTGCCCGTGTCCCCTGTGTTCCTCGTGTCCCCTGGATCCCTGAACCCCCCTGCAACGACAAGGAATTGATGAACAACGTGGTCTGGTCCGGGAGTTGGGTCGCCGAGCGGCTCGGTGTCGAGCTCGTCGGCGACGAGCGGCTGAGCGATCTGCTGGGGCTCGCGCTGCGGCGCAACCCCAAGCGGGCGCACCTGCTCGTCTCGAACGTCCTCGGCAAGCATGTGCCGCAGTCGCCCACCGTGGTCCACGGCCACGGGTTCGCGCTCGGCAGACGCGTACGCGAGCTGCTGGGCATCGACGAGGCCCGGCGCTCCGTCGTTCTCGGGTACGCCGAGACGGCCACCGGGCTCGGCCACGCGGTCGCCGACGGACTGGGCCTAGCGCCCTATCTGCACTCCACCCGGCGCCCCGTCGTGGGCGTCGCCCGGGCCGGCGGCTTCGAGGAGTCCCACTCGCACGCCACCTCGCACCTGCTGCTCCCCGAGGACCCGGACCTGCTCGTGGGCCCCGGCCCGCTCGTGCTGGTCGACGACGAGTTCTCCACCGGCAACACCGTGCTCAACACGATCCGCGCCCTGCACGAGCGCTACCCGCGCGAGCGGTACGTCGTCGTCGCCCTGGTCGACATGCGCTCCGCCGCCGACCTGGGGCGGCTGGAGGAGTTCGCCGGCGAGATAGGCGCCCGCGTGGACCTGGTGACCGCGGCCTCCGGCACGGTGAAGCTGCCCGACGGCGTACTGGAGAAGGGCCAGGCGCTGGTCGCCCAGTACGAGGCCGCCCCGGTCGCCGCCCCCGCCCGGCGGCTGCCCGGCCCGGCCGACCGCGTCGAGCTCGGCTGGCCGCACGGTGTGCCCGACGGCGGTCGGCACGGCTTCACCCCCGAGCACCGCGCCCGCCTGGACCGCGCGCTGCCCGCCATGGCCGCACGGCTCGCCGAGGCACTGCCCGACGACGCGCAACGCGTGCTCGTCCTCGGCTTCGAGGAGCTGATGTACGCCCCGCTGCGGCTGGCCCGCGAGCTGGAGCAGGTCGTCGCCGCCGAGGTGCGCTACTCCACGACCACCCGCTCACCGGTCCTCGCCCTGGACGACCCCGGCTACGCGATACGCAGCCGAATCGTTTTCCCTGCCCATGACGACCCCGACGACGGCCCCGGCGAGCGCTACGCCTACAACGTCGCGGGCGGCGGTTTCGACGCCGTGGTGGCCGTCGTGGACTCGGCCGCGGACACCCCCCTGCTGCACGCCCCCGACGGGCTGCTGGCCCAGCTCTCCGCGCACACCGGGCACGTCCTGCTCGCCGTGGTGCCCTCCTACGTACCGCCCGCCCCGTCGCCCGAAAGGCCCCCCATGCTCCCCGAGCCCCTCCGCGGCCCAGCCTTCTCCTCGTACGCGCCGGACGAGGTCGGCTGGCTGCTGCAGGACCTCTCGGACGTGACGCTGGAGGCGCCCACCGAGGAGCGCGAGGAGGCGATCCAGAGCGGCGGCGCCCACTACGCGGAGTCGCTGCCCGTGGAGTACCAGCCGAGCGAGCAGTACCAGGCGCTGTTCCACGCGGCGCTGGAGGTGTCCGCCGCCCGTATGGCCCGCGCCGTCGGCGCAGTCACCGAGCTGGTCCTCGCCGAGCGGTCACCGCGACCGGTGCTCGTGTCCCTCGCCCGCGCGGGCACCCCCGTCGGCGTCCTCATGCGCCGCTGGGCGCAGCACCGCCACGGCCTCGACCTCCCGCACTACGCCGTCTCCATCGTCCGCGGCCGCGGTATCGACGCCAACGCGCTGCGCTGGCTGGCCGACCGGCACGACCCGAGCGATGTCGTCTTCGTCGACGGCTGGACCGGCAAGGGTGCGATCACCCGCGAACTGACCGAGGCGATACGGGAGTTCGAGGCCTCCGACGGCATCACCGGCTTCGACCCGGAGATAGCCGTCCTCGCCGACCCCGGCTCGTGCGTGCGGACCTACGGCACCCGCGAGGACTTCCTCATCCCCTCCGCCTGCCTCAACTCGACGGTGTCCGGGCTGATTTCGCGTACGGTGCTCCGCTCCGACCTGGTCGGCCCGGACGACTTCCACGGCGCGAAGTTCTACCGTGAACTCGCCGGCTCCGACGTCTCCGCGGACTTCCTGGACGCCGTCGCCGCCCACTTCGCCGACGTCACCGAGGCCGTCGACGCCGAGACGAAGGAACTGCTCTCCGCCGACCGGGCCCCGACCTGGGAGGGCTGGGCGGCAGTTGAACGGATCAGCGAGGAGTACGGGATCCACGACGTGAACCTCGTCAAGCCGGGCGTCGGCGAGACGACGCGCGTGCTGCTGCGCCGCGTCCCCTGGAAGATCCTCGCCCGCGCCGGGGCGGGCGCCGACCTCGACCACGTACGCCTGCTCGCCGAGCAGCGGGGAGTGCCGGTGGAGGAAGTCGCCGAACTCCCTTACACCTGCGTGGGGTTGATCCACCCCAAGTACACGCGGGGCGCGACGGGCGCCGACGGCAAGGCGGTGACGGTCTGATGGCGACCAACCCCGTCCTCGTCGCGAGCGACCTCGACCGCACGCTCATCTACTCGGCAGCCGCCCTCGCGCTGACCATGCCCGACGCACGGGCGCCCCGGCTGCTGTGCGTCGAGGTCCACGAGAGCAGGCCGCTGTCGTACATGACCGAGACGGCGGCCGGGCTTCTCGGCGACCTCGGTGACGCGGCCGTCTTCGTGCCCACCACCACCCGCACCCGCAAGCAGTACCAGCGCATCAACCTGCCGGGCCCCGCCCCGAAGTACGCGATCTGCGCCAACGGCGGGCACCTTCTCGTCGACGGTCTGACGGACACCGCGTGGCACGCGCAGGTCACCGCCCGGCTGGCGAGCGAGTGCGCCTCGCTGGACGAGGTCCGCGCGCATCTGGCCGCCACCGCCGACCCGCTCTGGGTCCGCAAGCACCGCGTCGCCGAGGACCTCTTCGCCTACCTCGTCGTCGAGCGCGAACTGCTCCCCGAGGAGTGGGTGAAGGAACTCGCCGTCTGGGCGGAGAACCGCGGCTGGACGGTGTCCCTGCAGGGCCGCAAGATCTACGCCGTGCCGAAGCCGCTCACCAAGAGCGCCGCCATGCGCGAGGTCGCCCGCCGCACCGGCGCCACGCTCACCCTCGCCGCCGGTGACTCCCTCCTCGACGCCGACCTCCTGCTGGCCGCCGACCGGGGCTGGCGCCCCGGCCACGGCGAGCTCGCCGAGGACGACTGGACGGCCCCGGCCGTCACCGCGCTTCCCGAGCGGGGCGTCGCGGCGGGCGAGCGGATTCTGCGGGAGTTCCTGCGCGAGGTACGGCAGGCGCGCGGCGTCCAGGGGGCTCGGGAGGTGTAGGGGCGGCCTCGTCAGCCGCAGCAGCCCCCGCCGCAGCAACCGCCGCCGCCTCCGCCGCCGCCCGCGCGCGGTGCGGGGGCCGAGGCCGAGCCGCCCACGGCCACCGTCGACAGGAGTTTCACCGTGTCATCGTGGCCGGCGGGGCAGGACGCGGGGGCGCCGGACTCCGCCATCGGGCGGCTCTTCTCGAAGGTGTCGCCGCAGGTCCGGCAGCGGTATTCGTAGCGAGGCATGGCGCCCAGATTAGCGGGCGGCCAGGGGGAGAGGGGAGGGGCGCCGTATCGGGCGTCCCCTCGCTGAGGCGAGGCCGGGGGAGGGTGGTTCCTCGCGGCGCCGAGCGGCTCCCGGAAGTCGCTCACTTCTGCCTGGGCAGCTCCCGCCTCTTCCGTTCCCGCTCCCTCTCCCGTTCCAGCGCCAGCGCGTGCGCCCTGGCCCGCAGTTGCCGCTCGCGATCCGGCTGCTCGGGGTGGCGGGCCCGCCAGTACGGGTTGTCGTGCGGCAGGGCCGAGCCGACCCGCCCGTACATCCCGAAGAACATCAGCAGGACGCCCACCACAAAGCTGAACAGCACGTTCTGGATGCGGAACGCGAGGAAGTCGGCGTCGGTGTCGAGCAGTGCCAGATTGACGAAGCCGCTGAGGACGAAGGCGAGGCCGACGACCATGTTGAGGGTCGAGGCGAGGTTTCCGCCGATCACCATGCCGGCGAGCAGCAGCAGCCCCACACAGATCGACAGCACACTGAGTGCGCCGTTGGTGTTCAGGCCCGCGACCTCGTCCCCACCGGTGTCGAAGAAGCCGACCCTGTCGATCAGACCGAGGACACCGAAGACGAGGAGCACGAGACCCATCAGGCCCGCGCCGATCCGGTAGAACCTGTTGAGCCGGTGGTCGACGGGAAGATGCTCGTCGAAGCTGATCCGCCGTCTCGTCGCCGCGTGCCGCGCGCGCAGTACCTGTGTGGCCATGTCCGCCTCCTTGTGCGCCGACGGAGGCCCTGCGTCCCTCCAAATATCCGCCCGCACGGGCCTGAGGGGCAACATCGGGCAGCGTGAGGAAGCGGGCCGTGCTCAGGCCCCCGCGCCACGCTCCTCGCGGATCTGCGAGACCACTCGGGCGACGGACTGCCGTACGGCCTCCGTCTCGGTGAGGAAGTGCCAGTAGTCGGGGTGGCGCCCCTCCAGCGTGGCGACGGCGCGCTCCAGGCGGCCCACCGAGTCGTCGAGGGGGCGGGCGTGCCGCGGGTCGGGGGTGCTGCGGCCGGTCATGGCGAGGCGCTGGGCGTCCCGGATGGCGAACCGCGTGCGGTCGATCTCCTGCTGCGGGTCCTTCTGCACGGCGTTCAGCCGCCGCAGCCGGTCACCGGCCGCCGAGACCGCCTCGTCCGTGTTGTTCAGCAGCGCGCGCACCGTCGACAGCCGCGAGGTCGCGTCCGGCCAACGCTGCTCGTCGCGCGCGGCCTGCGCCTCCTTCAGCTTCAGCTCGGCCTGCCGTACGTTCTCCTCGGCCTGATCCGGTACATGCTGGAGGTCCTGCCAGCAGGCGGCTGAGAACCGCCGCCGCAGCTCGCTGAGCACCGGCTCCACCTGCCCGGCACGCGTGGTCAGCGCCTGCGCGCGGGTCCGCAGCGAGACCAGCCGGTGATCGATCTCCGCGGCCCGCTCGGGCAGCCGCTCGGCCTCCGCGCCGACCGCCCCGGCCTCCCGCTGGATCTTCTCGGCGCGCTCCAGGGTCTCCGGCACGCCGTGCTGCCCGGCGCCCTGGTTCAGCTTGGTCAGCTCCGGCCCGAGGGCGGCGAGGCGCGCGGCGAGATCGTCGGCCTTGAGCCCTGATCCTCGTACGGCATCGAGGGCGTTCGAGGCGGCGAGCAGGGCCTGGCGGGCGCGCTCGACGGCCGGCGCGAGCCGGGCGAGCTGCGTCTCGGCCTTGCCGAGCAGCGGTTCGAGGCCCCGCGAGAACCGGTCCAGTTCCCCTTTGACCCGGCCCAGCTCGTCCTTGGCGGCGGTCAGCTCCGTGCGGGCGCGCGCGGCGACCGACGCCTCCAGCTCGTCCCGGTCGAGATCGTGGGCGTCGACCGCGTTGATGTACTGGCTGCTGGCCTCGTCGATACGCCGCCCGAGGGCATCGAAGTCGGAGACCGCGCGGCGGGCCGCGGGGGAGTCGTCGACGGCGGTGATGGTCTCGATCGAGATCCGCAGATCGCGCTGCGCGGTGTCGAGCTCGTAGAACGCGGCGGCCGCGGCGTCCTTCGCGGCCTGCGCCTCGGCCCGCTGGCTCTCCGAACGTCCGCCGAACCACCGGCGTGTACCGCCACCGGCGAAGGCGGCGGGCAGGACGACGGCGGCGAGCAGCGGCAGCGTGACGAGGGTGAGGACATCACGCCCGACGCGTGCGATCGACAGCGCCGTGCCGACGACGGGAGTCCTCGGCGGACTCGACGTGTACGGCGTGTACGGCTGCGCTGGTGTCGCCGTCACATCCCTCTCCCCGTGCTGTCGTCCGCCTTGCCCGGTTGTCATTCTCCCACCGGTTAAGGACGAACACACGGGCCGGTCAGTTCACCGTGCGCACCGTGACCTTTCCGTCGCTGGTACGTGCGGAGACCACATGAGAGCTGCCCTCGTCACGGGGCACTGACACATCCACTGACCCGTCGGCGGTCTTGGTCGTCACGCGGTACGCCGTACCCGCCCTGTCGGGCAGCCCGATGGAGACGGAACCGTCCTGGCTCCGGGAGTCCACCAGGTCAGGTACGACGGTGAGTTCGAGCCGTACCGAGCCGTCCTCGGTGGTGGCGCGCACCTGGCGCGAGCGGATCCCGAGCGCGCTCACGGAACCGTCGGCGCTGTTCAGCTCCAGCGGCCCCGAGGAGTCCGAGACCCGCACGGCACCGTCCGCCGTACGAATCCGGAGGGCCTCCTTGAACCCGTGCGCCGTCACCCGCCCGTCCCCGTCGCGCACGGTGACGGCGACCCCGCGCGGGACCACGATCCGGTGCTTGGCCGAACAGTCGGCGATCATCCCCGAGCACTTCATCCGCAGCACGAGCCGGTCGTCCTTCATCGCCCAGGTCACCCGGGGATCCCCACCGACGACGACCTGCCCGTCGAACCACCGGGTGACCTCGACCTTGCCGGCCGCCTTGTCGGAGTCGGCGACCACGAGCTCCAGCGCGGAGTCGTCCGAGTCGACGGTGAGCGTCCGCCCGTGCAGCGCGAAGGACCGATGCTCCGGTTCCTTGTCGTCCCCGGCGCTGGCCCCGCACGCCGAGAGCCCCAGCGCCGCGACCACCACACTCCCGGCGACGACCCCGACCCGGGCCCGCCCTCCCCGCCCAAGCCCGCCCCGCCGACGCTCTGTGCACCCCACGAAGATCTCCCCCTGACACATGTCCTACGGCCACGGATGCCGGCCCCGCTCACCGGCCCACCCCTTCGAATCGACCGTACGCACCCGCCCCCTCCCGAAGGATCCGGCCCGCTCCCGGATCCTGGGTGGGGATAACCCCCGCCCACCCCCGAGAACGAGGAATACACGTTTGCAGTGCACGCCCTGTGGCCATGTAGGCTGTCGACTCGTCCTGGGCGCGTAGCTCAGCGGTAGAGCGCCGCCCTTACAAGGCGGATGTCGGCGGTTCGAAACCGTCCGCGCCCACCGGGACAGAGGCCCCCAGCCGATCGCGGCCGGGGGCCTTTGGCATTCACGCGTCGACCGGCGCGGGACCTGGCAGATGTCATGCGGGAGCCCGGACGCCGGACACTGCTGCCGGGGGCCGCCTCGCCCGTACCTTCGTGGACATGACGAAGACGAGCGGCAACGCGACCGACAGGACCGACGTCCACCTGAGCCTCATCGGCGGAACTCGCCTTGAGGGCAAGGCGGTTCACGAGCGGACTCTGACCGTCTCACTCATCGGCGGGGCGGACATCGACCTCACCGACGTCGCCGTCCCCGACGGCTCCGAGCTTCGCCTCACCAAGCTCAGCCTGATCGGCGGCGTGAAGCTGCGCGTCCGCCCCGACGTCCGCGTCGTCGTCACGGGCGTCCGCCTCGGCGGCGTCAGCGACGAGGGGCCCACCGTGACGGGCGGCCCGACGGTCCATGTCAACGCCTGGGGGCTGCTGGGCGGCGTGCGGGTGCTGCGCGGCTAGGACCTTGGTCAGTGGTCAGTGGTCAGTGGTCAGTGGTCAGTGGTCAGTGGTCAGTGGTCGGCGTGGTGGGGTGTCATGCCCGCTCACACGCCCTCTGTCGAGGCGGGCTCGTGGGCGTGTTTCAGGGTCATGCGGGCGTCGACCGTGTCGGGGGGCGTGACCTCCGCCCAGAAGCGGTGGCAGGTCACGAAGACGGCGAGTTCGCGTTCGCGGCGGCGGAGCTTCTCGACCTCGGCCTGTTCGTCCGCCGTCCAGCCGGGGGAGGCGGGGCGCTCCACCTTGCGCCAGCCGTTGGCGTCGCTGAAGCCGTCCAGCGGCTCGACCGACCAGGGAAGCCGCTTCAGCAGGGCCAGAAGCTCGGCCCGGACCTGATGCAGCTCCTCCTGGCCGGCCAGGAGGTCACTCGGAAAGTCATAGGTCGCAGCCACGCGGCAATGGTACGCCTGTTCGATTTTGGGATGCGAGTTCCTTCGGGGACTTCACGCGAACGGGTGTGGACAGAGACGAGAGACGAGAGCGGCCGCGTACGGGCGGAGGGGGCCGTGCCGGTACGGCACGACCCCCTCCGCGCCCGCGGGCGACTACCTCAGCTCGCCCACCACTCGCCCCGTCGCCGGAACAGGCACCCCGTAGCGTTCCGCGGCACGGAGCAGAGCCCCGCCGATGGCGTCCAGTTCCAGCGGACGGTCGGCCTCCGCGTCGCGTTGCATGGAGGACTTGGTCTCCGGAGGGAACGCGTCGTAGCGCTGGAGAGCGGCCGCGGCGTCGGCCGGTGCGCCGACGGCACGGCTGACCGCGGACGCCTCCTCCACCAGGGCTGTCAGCTCGTCGCGGTGGTGCGTGCGGATGTCACCGAGCGGCGCACCGTAGCGGGTGGTCAGCAGGGCGAACGGCGCCAGAAACGCCATCTTCGCCCACAGCGCCGCCGCCTCGTCCTCCTGGACGCGCACGCGCACACCACTCTCCTCGAAGGCCCCGGCAAGCGCGTCGAGCTGCTCCCGCACCACCGTCTCGCCGGTCAGATCGACCTCCAGGAACGGGCTGCCGTGTTCGATCACCCCGGGTGACAGCCGGGTCGACTCGACGCGGATCACCGCGGGCGCCACCCGGGCCGAGCCGTAGCGCTCACGCAGCGCGGCCGGGTGTTCGACGCCGTTCAGGAACGGTACGACCAGGGCGTCGTCACCCAGCACCTTCGCGGGCACCCGCTCCAGGGCCGCGTCCAACGTCGTGGCCTTCACCGCGATCACGCACACGTCGACGGGCTCGCGCAGCTCCTCCTCCGCCTCGACCCGTACGGTGAAATCGCCGAACTGCCCACTGCGCACCCGGATTCCCTCCGAGCGCAGCGCCCGTACGGTGTCGCCGCCCGCCAGACAGATCACCCGGTGTCCGGCACGGGCGAGCAGCCCGGCGAGCAGGCCACCGACGCCTCCCGGACCCAGTACGGCCACCGTCAGCTTTTCGTTCGCCATGTTTCCTCAAATCCTCTTGGAACTGTCGGGGCCTCACCTCTCAAGGTCCCCGCTCCACGATGATCACAAGGGGCGCAGGCATCGGTCAACGGTGCGTTCCCCCGGCTACGGCAGCCGGACCGAAGCCCCCGGCTTCAGCAGATGCAGCCGCTCCGCGAGCCCCGCCCCGCCGAACGCCTTCGTCAACGCGGCGCCGTCCTCGGTGAAGTGGCCCCAGTGCTCGAAGTGCAGCGGTACGACATGACGCGCGCCGAGGATTTCGGCGGCCTGCGCGGCGGCCTCGCTGGTCAGGGTCAGCGGAGCGTCCGGCACGAGCGGGGTACGGGCGGCGCCCGCGAACAGCACGGCCACGTCGAACGGACCGTGCCGCTCGGCGATCGCCCGGACGACGTCGAGGGAGGCGTTGTCCCCACTGACGTACACCTTGGGCAGACCCTCGCCGGACAGGACGAAGCCGGTGACCTCGCCCACGATCGGCTCCGAGCCGTCGGGCCCGTGCTGCGCCGGCACGGCGGTGACGCGCAGCGATCCGCCGTCGGGGCGCGGCAGTTCGACATGCGACCAGGACGGCAGGGCCCGCACGGGCGCGCCGATGCGGTCGTACGCCGACGCCGTGGACAGGGTGACAGGGGCGTCCTGAAGATACGTTCGCCCGGACGCGTCGAGGTTGTCCGGGTGCTGGTCGTGCGAGAGCAGGACGGCGTCGACCGCACCGATCTCCGTCGCCGCGAGGGCGGGCCCGGCGGTCTTCACCAACTTCCGCGTGCCGAGGTGGTATTCGCCGGGGGCGTCGAAGGTCGGGTCGGTGAGCAGGCGTACGCCGCCGATTTCGAGCACGGCCGTGGGGCCGCCGACGTAAAGGATCTCCACAGTGGTCATGCTCTGCACAAGAGCGGGGCGCCCGCGGGTATTCCGACGGAAATCGCGGGGCCACGGCGGAGCGGCGCCGTACGAGCGACACTGGACGTATGTGCCGCAGCATCAAGACACTCCGCCCGCCCGTGCTCCCCGAAGAGGCCACCGAGGAGGACATCCGCGCCGCCGCTCTGCAGTACGTTCGCAAGGTCTCCGGCTTCCGCGCCCCGGCTGCCCACAACCGCGAGGTCTTCGACCACGCGGTGGAGGCGATCGCGGCGGCCACGGCCGAACTGCTCGGCGGCCTGGAGGTCCGGGGCGCCGCCCAGCGCGCGGGCTGACCCCAGGCCTACCGACAGCAGCGAGGGGACCTCAGGCCCCGCTCCCCGACTCCCGCATCCCGGGACGCCGGATCAGGAACGCGGCCCCCGCCCCCGCCCCGAAGAGCGCCACCACCGACACCCCGGTGGCGAGCCAGGTCGTGCCGAGCCACTGTCCGCCGAAGTAGCCGAGGGCGACGCTGTACACGGCCCAGCACAGGCCGGCCACGATGGACCAGGGCAGGAACTCGCCGACCCGGCGGTGGGCGGCGCCCGCGCCGAGGGAGACGACCGAGCGGCCGGCCGGGGCGAAGCGGGCGATGACGACGAGCGCGCCGCCGGCCCCGCCGCCGCGCGCGAGAACCGCGCCGAGACGTTCCTGCGCACGCGTCAGCCGACGGGAGCGGGCGATGGCCCGGTCCAGGCGGGCGCCACCGCGCCAGGCGAGCCGGTAGGCCACCAGGTCGCCGAGCACCGACGCCGTGGCGGCGGAGAGGGTCAGCGCGAGGATGTCCGGCACCTCGTGGGGCACCGCGCCGCCGGCGGAACCGGCCGCCGCGGCCGTGGCGGCGGTGATGACCAGGACGCCGCTCGGCAGCACCGGCAGAAAGACGTCGAGAAGAACGGACACGGCGACCGCCGCGTAGATCCATGGGCTGCCGGTCAGCAACCCCACACTCTCAAGCACCCGAACTCCCCTGGACTCCCCCGTAGGCGTCCTGTGCTCCGGTGGTGCGAGGGAGCGGAAAGTGACACCTGTGACAGCCGTACAGCGTACGCCGCGCTTGTCACAGCAGGCTCATGGGGGCTCACGTGTTCGTCACGTCACGTTCACCCGGCTGCTGCTCCGGCGCGGCGGGGCGGGCCCGGATCCCGTACGAACGAGGGAGGAGGGCCGATCCGGTCGGGGGTGCGGACAAGAGGAGTGGGTCAGCGATGGTGGCAGGAATACTCGTCGGAGCCCTGGCGTCGGCCGTACTGGCGACGGGCGGTGCGGCGGGCCCCGCTGCTCCGGCCGCGCCCGACGGCTTCTGGATGCGGACGGACGCGCGCTTCGCGCCGCCCACCGCGTTCGTCGCGTCGGCGGCGGTGACGTACGACATGGATCTCGTCCCGGCGGCCGCCGGGATCGAGGTGAGCCAGCACAGCGACGAGCACGGCGCCACGGACGTACGGCTGCGGGTGACGGGTCTGCGGCCTGGGCACGCGTACGGCGTGCATGTGCACCAGAAGCCGTGCGGCGCGGATCCGGCCGCCGCGGGCGGGCACTACCAGCACCGCAAGGACCCCGTGCAGCCGTCCAAGGACCCGGCCTATGCCAACGACGACAACGAGGTGTGGCTCGACTTCACCGCCGGCGGCGAGGGAGCGGGCGAGGCGGCGGCCCGTCACGACTGGGGCTTCCGGCTGGGCGAGGCCGCCTCCGTGGTGCTGCACTCCGAGCCGGGCATGACGGGCGCACGCGTGGCGTGCTTCTCGGTGCCGTTCGGCTGGACCGCCGGGACGTCCTGACGGTGTGACGGGCTCTCAGCTCCTACGACGACGACGGCGCCCGCCTCTTGGGACAGGCGCCGACGTCTTCGTACGAGGGATCAGGCCGTGACGGGCTCGGAGGCCCGCTTCTCCTCGGAGCCCGGGGCCTGGCGGGTCGCGAACACCCGGTCGAGGCCGAGCGCGCCGGAACCGGTGAAGACCAGCAGCAGGAAGGACCAGCAGAACAGGACGGACAGTTCGCCGCCGTTCTGGATGGGCCACAGGGCCGCGGACTGGTGCACGTCGAAGTACGCGTATGCCATGGAGCCCGAGGCGATGAGCGCGGCGCCGCGGGTGCCGAGGCCGACCAGGACGAACGCGCCGGTGACGAGCTGGATGACCGCGGCGTACCAGCCGGGCCAGGTGCCGGACGGGATGGTGCCGCCATGGGTGCCCATGGCACCGCCGAGGACGCCGAAGAGCGAGGCGGCGCCGTGCACGGTGAAGAGCAGGCCGATGACGATGCGGAACAGGCCTATGGCGTAGGGCTGGGCGCTGTTGAGGCGTCCGGTCATGTGGGAGTGCTCCTTCGGTCTTGTCCGGCCCGTGGGAGGGCCGGATCCTGGGGACGGAACCGAGTGAGCACCAACGCTAGGAGAGGCTAATCGATGCTTTCAAGTTCAACATTTGGCCACCGGTTTGCTTCCGTTTGAGGTTCCGTTTCGGGTGTAGCCGCACGTAGGGCGGCCCTCGCCACCGCATCGGCGTCCGAAAGTGTGACCGAATCCACCCCTGGCCGTGCCCCGGCCGCGGTCACCCAGTGCACTCCCTCCGTCGGTACTCCAACGGCGAACCGCCGTTTGTGCACCCGTCCTTGACTGTCCATCAGGTGATACGGGAGTGGTGTCACGTCCAGTCCGCCCGTCTCGTAGCCGTCGACGGTGTGCGGGCGGCACTGCCCGGCCCGCAGAAGCCCGGCGAGCAGTTCGTCGGCAGTCCGCTTGAGGTCCGGTTCGGGCAGCCGTGCCTCGATGAGGGTGGTGGCCCGTACGGTCGAGTCCGGTACGTCGGGGGAGTGGGCGACCCACGCCCCGTCCTGTGCCCGCACCTCCAGGCGCGGGCCCACCACTTCCAGGACGCCCGCCTCGATCAGCGCGGCCATCTCCTCGATGCGCCGACGCGGCGGGCCGATGGAGAGAAAGGCGTTGAGCGGCGTGTACCAACGGTCCAGGTGCTCCCGGCGCGAGATGCCCGACAGCCCGCCGTGGTCCACGATCCGCCGCAACTCGTTGCGCAGGTCGCGCAACACGTCCAGAGCGGCCTTCAGGGGCCCCTCGACGTTCCCGAGCGCGGCCTGTCCGGCGTCCTCGCGCAGATACGCCAGCAGCCAGCCCCGCCACTCGGCGGCCCCGGCGAAGACGCGCCCGGCGTACGGCCGTGACATCCGCTCCCAGGACCACCGTTCGCCGCGCGGGACACCCAACTCGTCGAGAAGCGCGGCCTCTTGTGGGCTTCGGTGCGCCGCGCCGAGGAAGCGGTCCCGGAAGCTTTCGCCGTCCACGTCCCCTCCCCCGTTGTCGCAGTAGCCGTCGTCGGATTGCCGCAACAGCGCCTCGTAGTACACGGCCTCCACCTCCTTCGCCACCAACGGCCATATCTCGCCGAGGAAGTCGGGCGCGTCGCCGGAGTCCGCGCGTTTGCGGAAGCGGGAGATCACCTCGTCGGTGAGGAGCAGGGGGGTGTGGCGGCCGTACGGGCCCTTCGCGTTGTCGCCACGCGCCTGGTACGGGATCCCGCGGCGTGAACCGGCGTACAGGCGTGGCTCGTTGCCCGAACGCTCGTAGCGCAGTCCCCGCGGGGTGCGGGTGAAGCGTCCGCCTCGGCCGGTCGTCAACAGGGCCATGTGGTCGAAGAAGTTGAGGCCCAGGCCGCGCAGGACGACCGGCTCTCCGGGGGCGAGGGAGGAGAGGTCGACGTCCGCCGGATTGGCCGGCGGGATGTGGCGCAGGTCGTGCGCGTCGGCGTACGCGCCCAGGCGCCGCTGCCCGGGGTCGGTGCGCAGCGGCAGGTGGCCCTGGGCGAGGACCACCGCGGCGAGGCCGGTCAGGGTGCGACCGGTGGAGAGGACGAGGACCTGGTGGCCGTCGGGCGCGTCGGCCAGCCGTATTGCACGCGCCGAGTGCACCTCGACGCGTACCTCGGCCGGGGCCCCGCGCACCACCTCGCCGAAGACCCACTCCAGGTAGTGGCCGTACTGGGCGCGGGTCGGGTAGTCGTCCGGGCCGAGTGCGTCGGGCCGCCAGGTGTGCAGGCTCGGGCCCGGGCGCACCGGCCCCGAGCAGTCCACGCTCTCGTCGGTGAACAGGGTCACCTGCGAGGCCACCGTGTTCATCAGCAGGTGCGGCGACTGGGCGGTACGCCAGACGCGGCCGGGCCCCGGCGGCGCCGGATCGACGACATGGACCGTCAACCGGGCACCCGGCGCGAGGAGTTCCGGCGCTGAGGCGCAGAGACGTTCCAGGACGCTGGTGCCGCGCGGCCCGGCGCCGACGAGGGCGACGGACACGGAGACCTGCGGGATCCCGGAGGGCTCGGCGGTCGCTGCGATCGCTGCGGACAAAGGGGTGACTCCCGGGCGTGGGGGGTGTGTGGCGCGCGTGGGGGCGCGACAGCACACCGTCCACTGGAAGCGGACGGTCCGCCTCATCATGCCGTCGTACGGGGCGGGAGCCGAGCCCGGGAGCGGTTGATCGGCTCCGGTTGTGGGATGCGTCACGAGCATCAGGGACATCCCCCACAACAACCGTACGCAACAGGTCCATTACGGCACGAGTGCGGACTCCATGGCGGTCTTCAGCCGCGCGGAACCGGCGCCGCCCCGTCCCGCCCGTGCCTGTTCGAGCCGCAGGGACGCCGAACGGCCGCGCAGGGTCAGGGTCATCAGCTGGTTGCCGAACCAGGGACCGCCGGTTCTGCGCCACGTGAGGGTCGGACGGCCGCAGCGCCCGTGCCGGGCGAACCGTCGTCCGATGACCCGCGCGAGACCGCTCCAGCCGAAGCGGAAGCCGAGTCGGATGGAGAGCGGGACGGAGTTGTGGACGGGAGAACAGGTCAGCTGGAGAACGCGGGCGTCCGGACCCGCGCCCGCGGGCCAGGACGGCTCGGCGATGTAGGCGTGGTGGACGTCGCCGGACAGCACGCACACGGTCGCCGGCGCGTCCGGTCCCGACCCCGCCTCGGCGATCAGCTCGGCCAATGCCTCGAACGACGCGGGGAAGGCCGCCCAGTGCTCCAAGTCGGCCCGCCTGCGCAGGTATTCGCCGAACCGCGCCCACCGGGCGCCGCGCTCGCCGCGGCACAGCGCGGTGCTCCAGGTCTCGGCGTCGTGGACGAGCGGCGGCAGCAGCCAGGGGAGCGAGGTGCCGACGAGGAGGTGGTCGTACGAGCCGCGGGCGTCCAACGCCTGTTCCCGCACCCACTGTTGCTCGCCCGGGTCGAGCATCGCGCGGCTCTCCTCGTCGAGGACGCGGGCCGCGCGGCTGTCGACCATCAGCACCCGCACGCGGCCGAAGTCGCGACGGTAGCTCCAGCGGACGGAGGCCGGGTCGGCGTCGGCGCGGGCCGCGTGGGCGCGCAGGACGTCGGTGCCGTCGGGGGTGGCGCGGACGGCGGCGTACAGGACGTCCTCGGCCAGCTCCCGGGGCGAGAGATTGCCGAGGTGCTGATGCACCCAGTACGACATCAGTCCGCTCAGCACCCGCTCGCGCCACCACGGGGTGGCGCGCATGTCCTCGACCCAGGAGGCGCTGGTGTTCCAGTCGTCGATGACGTCGTGGTCGTCGAAGATCATGCAGCTGGGCACGGTGGACAGCAGCCAGCGGATCTCGGGGTCGAGCCAGGACTCGTAGTAGAGCCGGGTGTACTCCTCGTAGTCCGCGACCTGGTTGCCCGGGGGATCGGCGAGGCCGCGGCGGGCGGCTATCCAGCGGCGCGTGGCGTCGGAGGTCTCGTCCGCGTACACCTGGTCGCCGAGCAGCAGGAGGACGTCGGGTCGCTCGCCGTCGGGCGCGGCGGCGAGCCGGGTGGCCAGGGTGTCCAGGGCGTCGGGGCCCACCGGGTCGTGCTCGTCCTTGGGCGGCGCGGCCCAGCGGCAGGAGCCGAAGGTGATCAGGACGTCGTCGCCGTCGGCGGGTGTGCGGATGGCCGAGGGCGGAAAGGGGGTGTCGGGCGGCGGCCAGACGGGGGCGCCGTCGAGGAGCACCTCGTACGCGGACTCCGTACCCGGGGTCAGTCCCGTCACCGGGACCAGCGCGTAGTGGTGCCCGGCGACCTGGAAGGTGCGGGCCCGGCCCCGGGCGCCGCCGGCGCAGCGCACCTCGGCGGTGCACGGACGGCTCGCCTCGACCCAGACGGTCGCGGACGAGCCGTCGACGTACCTCAGCAGCGGGCCCAGGCACAGTCTCGCCACGAGATCACCCTCCTCCGTCGCCCCGTACGGTACGGAACGACGGAGGGGAGTGGGGAGGGTCCTGACAGGAACCCGGCGATCAGCAGCCGCTGAGGACCGACGACAGCTTGGACTTCTCGGCGGAGTCGACCGAGAGGTCGTAGTAGTACTTCACCTGGACCCAGGCGCGGACGTAGGTGCAGGCGTACGAGCTGAGCGGGGGCATCCACTCGGCCGGGTCCTGGTCGCTCTTCTGCTGGTTCACGTTGTCCGTGACGGCGATGAGCTGCGGGCGGGTCACGTCGTTGGCGAATGCCTGCCGCTGGGCGGTGGTCCAGTTGCGCGCGCCGGAGTCCCAGGCCTCGGCGAGCGGGACGAGGTGGTCGATGTCGAGGTCGGAGGCGGCGGTCCAGGTGGCGCCGTCGTAGACGGAGTACCAGCTGCCGCTGGTGGCGGTGCAGGCGGAGTTGGTGACGACGTTCGACCCGTCACGCTTGAGGACGTACTCGCGGGTGTTGCAGGTACCGCTGATGGTGATCCAGGTCGGGAACAGGTCCCGGCTGTAGCCGGTCCGGACCTCGGTCGCCACGTCCAGGGAGGCGAGGTAGGTGCGGGCGGTGGCGGCGCTGACCGGCGTGGGCAGCGCGGCGGAGGCGGCCGGACCGTTGAAAAGTCCGACCGAGGCTATGAGAGCACTGAGCGCTGCGACTATGCTGAGCCGTCGACGCGCGTAGACCTTCGCCATGCGAACTCCCTTTGGGTGGGGGGAAGTTGAGGTGCGAGCGGGGAAATGCTCGCGGCGCTCGGTTTCCGGAAGATGTGGGGCAGGTTAGAAGTTAGTGACGTGCTCATGACACGACAAGGTTCCTGACGGGATCGGCCCGGGACCAAAGGCCCTACGGAGGCCGCGTGGGACTCACGTACGATGGGCAGCGCAGAAGGGGAGTAGCTCTTCGCCGGACCGTCGACATACTGCTCAGCTCGTCTGAGCCGGCGCCCGGAGGCAGGCCTCGTTTCGAGGGGTCGGCCGGCGAGACCTTCGGTAAGCAGTGCACCGACCCGTGCCTCATGGCGCGGGAGCCCATGTGTGCTGCCGTGCCGAGGTGTCGCAGCGCGATCACACACTCTCGGCGGGGCAGCCCGACCGATTGAGGAATCTTGATCAGCATCACCGTCACGGCGCTCGTCTTCGGCGTCGTCTTCCTCGCCGAACTGCCGGACAAGACGGCCCTCGCCGGGCTCGTCCTCGGCACCCGCTACCGCGCCTCGTACGTCTTCGCGGGGGTCGCCGCCGCCTTCGCACTCCATGTCGCGCTCGCCGTCGCGGCGGGCAGCGTGCTGACGCTGCTGCCCCAGCAGATCGTGCACGCGCTGACCGGTGTGCTCTTCCTCGGCGGTGCGGCCGTACTCCTGATGAAGAAGGACGAGGACGAGGGGGAGATCCGCAAGCCCGAGGACCAGAGCTTCTGGAAGGTCTCGGGGGCGGGCTTCATGCTCATCCTGATCGCCGAGTTCGGTGACCTCACGCAGATCATGACGGCGAACCTCGCGGCCCGCTACGACGACCCGCTCTCCGTCGGCCTCGGCGCGGTGCTGGCGCTGTGGGCGGTGGCCGGGCTCGGCATCCTCGGGGGCCGGGCGCTGATGAAGCGGGTGCCGTTGCGGCTCATCACCAAGGTGGCGGCCGTGCTGATGCTGGGGCTGGGCGTGTGGAGCCTCTACGAGGCGGTGGCCGGGTGAGCGGTGGGGTGAACGTGGGGGGTCGTGCCGGTGTCTGTACGGGGCCTTCGCGGGAGCCCTGCGCATCGCCCCTGGTCAGAAGCGGTGGCGCGAGGGGCACTCTGTTTTGTATCGTGGAGGAACAAAGTGGCTCCCGCCCGCACTCCCTGACCGGCGGGCGGGGCCGCCTTGTCCTGGGGGCCGTGACAGCGGCCCCTTTCCTGCGTTTCCCGCGTTTCCTGCGCCCTGGAGCATGCCGATGACGGCCACGACCGTTTCCGTTCTGACCGCCCGCGCCCTGCTGCTCGACATGGACGGCACCCTCGTCAACTCGGACGCCGTCGTCGAGCGCTGCTGGCACCGCTGGGCCGACCGGCACGGGCTCGACGGGGCCGAGGTCATGAAGGTCGTCCATGGGCGGCAGGGGTACGCCTCCATGGCCGTACTGCTGCCCGAGCGGCCCATGGCGCAGAACCACGCGGACAATGCGCGCATGCTCGCCGAGGAGACCGCCGACATGGACGGCGTCGTCGCCGTCCCCGGCGCCGAGGCCTTCCTCGCCTCCCTCGCCGGGCTGCCGCACGCCCTCGTGACCTCCGCGGACGTCGGCCTGTCCTCCGCGCGGATGGCCGCCGCGGGGCTCGGCCTTCCCGACGTGCGGATCACCGCCGAGTCCGTCGGCGCGAGCAAGCCGGATCCCGAGGGGTTCCTCAAGGGCGCCGCCGAACTGGGCATCGCGCCCGAGGACTGCGTCGTCTTCGAGGACTCCGGGGCGGGGATCGCGGCCGGGCGCTCCGCGGGGATGCGGGTCGTGGGGGTCGGCCCTCGTGCGGGCGCCCACCGGCCGGACGTGCTCGTCCGCGACCTGCGCGAGGTCCGCGTCGAGGACGCCGGGGGTGGCGTGATCCGCCTGCACGTCGGCTAGCCCCGGGGCTTGTCTCGACGGTGACCCGGGGTGGGTGGGCGAACCCCGGGTGCCCCATGCTTGAACGGTCACCCGGGGTGGGTGGGCAATCCCCGGGTGCCCGCTGGCTTTGCTCGGTTACCCGGTGTTGGTGTCGGCCGGGGGTGGGTCACGCAGCCCGGCGTTCACGGGGTGCCGCTGCGCCCACCCGTGCCGCCCCTGGCGGCACGATTGCCCGCAGTGACGTTGCTTCGCCGGCCCCTGCGTCACACGCACCCGCCGCTGGTGGGTGGGCCACTGCCTCTAGCTGCACGCGCGCCCGCAGTGACGCGGCTTCGCCGACCAACCACGGGCACACGCACCCCCGCTGCTGGGTGTGCAGCCGCACCCCCACGCACCCGCAGTCGCGTACGCACGGAAGGGTCCGTGCCGGTACGTCTCTGCCCGTCGCGTAGCCGGCTCCCAGCCGAGTTTCGCCATGCTCAACCCCGGGCAGTACGCCCACGCGGCGACGGGCAAGACGTACCGGCACGGACCCGACCCACAACGCACCGCACCGCGAACGGCGCCCACGCCAGCAGACGGCACGGACCCGACCCACCCACCGACCCCCATGCGCACGGCGCCCACGCCAGCAGACGGCACGGACCCGACCCACAACGCACCCGCACCGCGCCCCGCGAACGGCGCGTACGCCGGCAGCGCGGATCAGGGCTCCCGGGTTTCCGATTCCAGACGGGACCGGGTCGTGCCGCCGTAGACGCCCAGTTGGTCGGTGGTGATCCCGCGGGCCCACTGGTAGCGGCGTACGGCGTCTTCGACCTGGGTGTCGTACGTGCCGTTGGTGTCGCCGACGTAGAGGGCCAACTGGGAGAGGCGGAGCTGGAGTTCGGTCACGTCGGGGCCCTGGTCGCCGAGCTGGAGTGACTGGGAGCGGCGCCGGTCCCGGTTGCCCTCGGTGGGAATGACCGACCCGGTGGCGGAGACGGTCGAGGGGGCCCCGGACGGCGTGGCGGTCGGCGAGGGAACCCCCGTGCCAGACGCCGAGGGCGACGCGGAAACCGACGGCGACGGCGAGGCCGACGGGGAAGGAGCCACACCCGCGCCACGGCTGGGCACCGGAACCGACCCCCGCACCGGCGCCGTGGACCGCACGCCCCCCGACGCGGACGCCGAGGCAGCCTCGGACGACACGTCCGGCACGCTCGCCCGCGCGTCGTCGGGCAACGCCCGGTCCCGCGCGGGGGTGTCGTACGAGAACATCCCGCTGGCGAACCCCGCCGCGGCCACGACGGTCACCACAGCCCCGGCGACACCGAGCAGAACACCACGCGCCCGACGCCGTGACGCCGGCTCCACCGAAACCGCCGGCTCCCCCGGAGGCCCCGGAACAGGCCCAGGCTCGGCCCCCGCCCCCGCCCCCGGCAGCGCCGCAAGCCGCATCGTGGCCGCGGACCCGTCCCCGCCCCCGTAAGCGCCCCCCGCCGGCACCTCCCCCGGCTCCAGCTCCACGTAGGGCCGTATCCGCAACGGATCGAAGTCCTCCGCCGCGGCCGCCTCCGCCGTGCGGGCGTCCCGCAGAGCGTCGGACGCCCGTTGCGTGCACGCGCAGGAAGGCGTGCCGTCCGGCGCCCGGGGTGCTCCGCACTCGGGGCAGACAAGCCCGTTCACATCGGTCACGCGTGAATCCCTCCCCCTGAGAACTCCACAGATTATGCAGATCTTCCGCACACGATGCCCAGGAGCCCCCGGATTCCCGGCCACGGGGAGGACTCAACAGGCCATAACCGGTCACACCGACCAGGATGGAACGTGGCCGAGACCCGAGCGGCCCACGGGAGGTCTGCATGACCGAGGACGCGCAAGGCGCCGGAGAAGCGCAGCCTGCGGCAGGGCGGGAAACGAGCTCGCCGTCACCGGCCGTGGCTCCCGACACCCCCGCCCGAGGCCGTCACCGCAGAGGCGAAACCCCCGACCAGCACGTACCCGGCGGCGTCATGGTCTCGATCGGCGCCCTCCTGCTGGGCATGCTGCTCGCCGCGCTGGACCAGACGATCGTGTCGACCGCGCTGCCGACGATCGTCAGCGACCTCGGGGGCCTGGAGCACCTCTCCTGGGTGGTCACCGCATACCTGCTCGCGTCGACCGCTGCGACCCCGCTGTGGGGCAAGCTCGGTGACCAGTACGGCCGAAAGCGGCTGTTCCAGGCGGCGATCGTGATCTTCCTGATCGGGTCGGCGCTGTGCGGCATGGCGCAGAACATGCCGCAGCTGATCGGCTTCCGCGCGCTGCAGGGGCTCGGCGGCGGCGGGCTGATGGTGCTGTCGATGGCGATCGTCGGCGACCTCGTGCCGCCGCGCGAACGCGGCAAGTACCAGGGGCTGTTCGGCGCGGTGTTCGGCGCGACGAGCGTGCTCGGCCCGCTGCTCGGCGGCCTGTTCACGGAGCATCTGAGCTGGCGCTGGGTGTTCTACATCAACCTGCCGGTCGGCATCGTGGCCCTCGCCGTGATCGCCGCGGTCCTGCACATCCCGCACCGTGCCGAGCATCACGTCATCGACTACCTCGGCACCCTCCTCATCGCCACCGTCGCCACCTGCCTGATCCTGGTGGCGTCGCTCGGCGGCACCACCTGGGACTGGAACTCGCCGCAGCTGATCGGCGTCGCGGTCCTCGGCGTCGTCCTGGCGGTGGCCTTCGTCGCCGTCGAACAAAGGGCGGCCGAACCCGTCCTCCCCCTCAAGCTGTTCCGCATCCGCACCTTCACGCTCGCCGCCGTCATCAGCTTCATCGTCGGCTTCGCCATGTTCGGCGCGATGACGTACCTCCCCACGTTCCTCCAGGTCGTCCAGGGCGTGACGCCCACGATGTCCGGCGTGCACATGCTGCCCATGGTGTTCGGCCTGCTGATCTCCTCCACCGCCTCCGGCCAGATCGTCAGCCGTACCGGCCGCTGGAAGGTGTTCCCCATCGCCGGCACGGCGGTCACGGCCCTCGGTCTGCTCCTGCTGCACCAGCTCGACGAGAACAGCGGCACCGGCGAGATGAGCGCGTACTTCTTCGTCTTCGGCCTGGGCCTCGGCCTGGTCATGCAGGTCCTCGTGCTGATCGTGCAGAACGCCGTGTCGTACGAGGATCTGGGCGTCGCCACCTCCGGCGCCACTTTCTTCCGCTCCATCGGTGCCTCGTTCGGCGTGGCCATCTTCGGCACGGTCTTCGCGAGCCGCCTCGGCGACAAGCTGACGGACGCGCTCAGCGGACAGCAGCTCCCGGCGGGCATCACGGCGGACTCCCTCAAGGCCGACCCGAAGGGCATCTCCCAACTCCCGTCCACCCTGCAGCCCCCGGTCCTGCACGCGTACGCCGCATCCATCACGGACGTCTTCCTGTACGCCGCCCCGGTCGCCGTCGTCGGCTTCGTGCTGGCCTGGTTCCTGCGCGAGGACAAGCTGCGGGGCGCCGTCACGACCCCCGATCTCACGGAGACGCTCGCCAGCAACCCGGTGGAACGCTCCTCGTACGACGAGGTGTGCCGCGCGCTGTCCGTGCTCGGCACCCGCGAGGGGCGCCGGGAGATCTACGAGAAGATCACCGCGCGGGCGGGCTACGACCTGCTGCCCGCCGCGAGCTGGCTGCTGCTGCGGATCAGGAAGTACGGCTGGGCCGAGCCCGCGGTGCTCGCCGAGCGCAGCGCCGTACCGCTGAGTGTCGTGATCGCGGCGGCCCGTCAGGTCGAGGAGCGCCGCCTCGCCGTGCGCGAGGGCGTCGACCTGGTCCTCACGGACGAGGGCCGGGTCGCCGCGGGGAAGCTGGCCGAGGCCCGCGAGGAGTCCCTGGCCGAACTGCTCGGCGACTGGTGGGGCCCGGACCGCCCCACCGACCTGGCCCAGCTGATCACGGAACTCAACGCCGAGATGTGCGGCTCCGACGGGGAACGCCCGCACGACGGGGCGACGGCACGCCCGTACAGGACGGTCGCCTGATCCGCCCAGGACCTCCCATGGGCCCCCAGCCGGTCGGCTTCCTCAGCCCGTGAGCTTCTTCGCGAACCAGTGTTCCGCGTAGGTGCTGTCGTTGTGCGGCGCGGTCTCCTCGTAGCCGAGGCGGGCGTACAGGGTGCGCGCCTCCACGAGGTCGTTACGCGTGTCGAGGACGATCCGCTCGGCGCCGAGGCCACGCGCCGCGTCCTCGGCGGCCGCCACCAGCAGCGCCGCGCCACCCCGGCCGCGCATCCCCTCGCGGAGGAAGACGCGCTTGAGTTCGGCCGTGGCCGCGTCGGTCAGTTGCACGCCCGCGGTGCCGGCCGGCTCGCCCCCGTACCGCGCGACGAGCAGCACTCCACCGGGCGGTGCGAGATACGCGCCCGTGTCGGCGGCGATCTCCCGCTCCAGTTCGTCGGGGTCGGTGCGCCGCGCTTCGTGGAGCAGGTACCAGCGGTCGCTGACCTCCGTGTAGTACGCCCGCCACAGTTCGGCGGCGACGGGGGAGTCGAAGGGCTCGGGAGCGATCGTCCAGGGGAGTGCCTCACGGGTCATGTCGATCATTGTCACGGCGTGCCCCGCCCTGTCGGCAACCGCATTTCCTCAGGGCTTCACGGCCCGCAGCAGCATGTGCGTGACCTCGGGGGAGTCGTGGACCTCGGTCTTGTGCCACTCGATGTGCTCGGTGCCGAGGTCGTCGAAGAGACGGGTGCCGGTGCAGGCCAGGACGGGGACGATGTGCAGGAGCAGTTCGTCGAGCAGGCCCGCGCGGATGAACTGCTGGACGAGGTGCGCGCCGCCGGCCAGCGAGACGTCCTTCTCGCCCGCGTCCTCCCGGGCGAGTGAGAGAGCGTGCTCGGGGCCCTCGGTGACGAAGTGGAAGTCGGTGCCGCCCTGCTTGTGGAGGGTCTCGCGGGGGTGGTGGGTGACGACGTACACGGGGTGGTGGAAGGGCGGGTTGTCGCCCCACGGGATCTCCCCGGTGACGTACATGCCGTGGCCCATCACGACCGCCCCGGACCCGGCGTTCCAGGCTTCGAGCATCCGCGAGTCCGCGTTGTCCGTCCCGCCCGCCAGGCCCTGCGCCTCCCGGAACGCGCGCAGCCCGTACACCCACTGGTGCAAGCGCTCGCCGCCGATGCCGAGAGGGTGCTCCACTCCGGAGTCGGGCCCGGCGATGAATCCGTCCAGCGACATGGCGAGCCGTGCGACGACCTTGCTCATGATGATCTCCTCAAGGGGATTCTGGCTTCTCGCTCTTCTCACTCCGTGCGTCGAACGGGCCGCCCCCGAATCGACACACCCGCCGGACGAATTACGGAAACTGGTCGTCATGAACCGAACAGACCGGCTGTACGCGCTCGTCGAGGAGTTGCGTGCCGCCGCGCCCCGTCCGCGCAGCGCGCGGACGCTCGCCCTGCGCTTCGAGGTCAGCGTCCGCACGATCGAGCGGGATCTCGCCGCGCTGCAGCAGTCGGGCGTGCCGGTCTACGCCGAACCCGGCCGGAGCGGCGGTTACGTCCTGGACCGGGAGCGGACCCTGCCGCCGCTGACCATCACCCCCGCCGAGGCGACCGCGCTGGCCGTCGCCCTGCGGGCGCTCACCGGCACGCCCTTCGCGGCCGACGCGCGCAGCGCGCTGCACAAGGTGCTGGCCGTGATGCCGGACCGGGAGCGCACGGCCGCCACGGACCTCGCGGGCCGGGTCCAGCTGCTCGTGCCCGCCTCGGCCGAGCGGCAGCCGCCCGCGCCGGCCGTGCCGGGACCGCTGCGGGAGGCTCTGGCGGCCGGGCGGGTGCTGCGCCTGGAGTACGCGGACGTCGCGGGCGCGCTGACCGGACGTACCGTCGAGCCGCTCGCCTTCCTCGGCGGCGCGGACCACTGGTACCTGGTGGCGTGGTGCCGGCTGCGTTCCGGTGTGCGCTGTTTCCGTCTCGACCGCATACGGAAGGCCGCGCTGCTCGACGAGCGGATACCGGAACGCGCGATCGACCTGGCCGAACTCGACACGCTCGGCTGGGACTTGATGCCGCTGACCGAACTGGGGGTGTGAGCGCAATCACCGACAGGGGGTTGTCGCGCACGGGCGTGAAGCTGTTGTCTCCCACCACGGAAGGCGACCACCATGACATCGACCACGACCACCACCACGACGACGGACTCGGCCCCCGACACCCTCACCCCTGAGACGGGGATCGCCCTCTTCGCGCGCTGGACGGCCATGTGGAACGGCGACTTCAGCGAGCCCGAGCGCTTCCTCGACCCGGACTTCCGGATCCGGTTCGGCAACACCCCCGACGGCGCGGAGACCGACGACATCCACGGACCGGCGGCCGTCGTCGACTACATCGCGCGGTTCCGCGCGTCCTACCCCGCCCTCCACTACGCCATGGACGGCACCCCGCTCGTCGACGCCGGGCAGCGCGGCGCGGCGACCCGCTGGTACGTGAAGGGGGAGGACGCCTCAGGCGCCGGCCTGGCGAAGAGCGGCATCGACCTGATCGAGGTACGGGCGGGACGCATCGTGACGGTGTGGTCCGTGACGGGTCACCGTCGCTTCGCTGCGTGACGGACGCTGTTTGAGGGGCGAGTTCCGGGCAACCCGGACGGGGAGCCGGCCCGTTGGGCCGAGGACCCCGGAAGGCATCCATGTCCACAGGCGTGATCATCGCTCTGATCGTGATCGTGGCGGCCGTTGTCATTGTCGCGGCCGCCCTTGTCCTTCTCGCCCGGAGGCCGCAGGGCGGGCGAAACCTGCGGCGACGCTTCGGGCCCGAGTACGACCGCACCGTCGCCAGGCACGACGGCGACGCCCGGGCCGCCGAACGCGACCTTGCCGAACGCGTCAAGCGGCACGGTTCGCTGCGTGAGCGGCCGTTGGAACCCGCGGCCCGTGACCAGTACGTGGCCCGCTGGACGGCCGCCCAGGAACGCTTCGTCGACTCGCCGCGGGAGGCGGTCGCCGAGGCGGACCGGCTGCTGCAGGAGCTGGCCGGCGAACGCGGCTTCCCGGACGGCGGCCGCTACGAGGAGCAGCTCGCCGCGCTCTCCGTGCACCACGGGCACCGCGTCCACGGCTTCCGTCAGGTGCACCGGGCCGCGCAGTCCGGCACCGCGGACGGCGGGGCCGGTACGGAGGAGCTGCGCGAGGCCATGGTCGAGGCCCGCGCCCTCTTCGACGAGCTGGTGACCCCGTCCCGCCGGGACCACGCCCGCCACCGCGCGGACGATGGTTCCGAGGCGGCCGGAGACACCCGTACAGCGGCGCCCGCCCGCACCGAGGGCTCCGCCTCCCACAGCCGGTCCCATCTGCCGTGGGCGTTCAACAGGCATCAGGCGAAGGGCAGTTGAGGGCAGCCGAGGAAGGTGAAGTACGTGATCTCAGGTGAAGGAACCGAAGGCACCGGACGCACCGAAGGACGCAACGACGAACGCAACGCAGAACGCAACGAAGGACGCACCGAAGGCATCAAGGGCGCCGAGCGTGCCGAGCACATGGAAGGCACACCGCGCGGCGACCGGCCCGCGCCCATGAAGGGCCGCATGGGCCAGGCCGCTCAGGCCGAAGACCTCGGCGGCGGCCGTACGAGCCGTACGACGGACACGCCGGCCCGGGAGGGCATGGACACCGGTAGGGACACCGGTACGGGCACCGGCATGGGTGCCGCGGCCCGCAAGGGCTCCGCGCACGACACCCGGCTGGTCCCGCACGACGACACCGACAAGCTGTCGCTGCGGCTGCAGCACGCCGTCGGTGGATTCGTCGACGGTCCGCGGGCGTCCATCGAGGAGGCCGACCATGTGCTGGAGGAGGCCGCCGAGCGGCTCACGGACGCGGTGACGCAGCGTCGCCGTACGCTGCGCGCGTCCTGGCAGACCACCGGTGAGGACTCCTCCGACACCGAGCAACTCCGCCTGGCCCTGCGGGACTACCGCGAACTGACGGAGCGGCTGCTGAGGATCTGAGGAACCCGGCAGACGCAGGCAGTACGCGGACAGCACACAGGCCGCGCCCCCGGACCGTCGTCCGG
>NZ_JBEXDZ010000114.1:0-31733 GCF_040606085.1 Streptomyces sp. NPDC005485
GCCGGAGCCGGGCGTGTCGGCGCGCCCGGCTCCCCGTATGTCCGGCCCCGGCCGCGACCGGCCGGCGGACCTCAGCTCCTGACGGCCTCGGCGATCTGCCGGGCGGCCTCGGCGGGTGTGAGGTGTGTGGTGTCGACGACCTCGGCCTCGCCGTGCAGCCAGGTGCGGGCCGCCTCGGCGTAGGGCTCCAGGTATTTGAGACGGAACGGGGAGTCGGGGCCGAGAACGGTGTCGCCCGCGATGCGCCCGCGGAGGGTGTCCTGGTCGGCGTGGAGGACGAAGTGCCGTACCGGAATGGCATGGTGGGCCAGACCCGTGCTGATCTCACGCCAGTACTCCTCGACCAGGACGGTCATGGGCATCACCAGAGTGCCGCCGGTGTAGTCGAGTACCCGGCGGGCGGTCTCGACCACGAGCTGCCGCCACGGCGGCCAGTGCTGGAAGTTGTCCGTCCCGGGCAGCCCCGGTGTGATGTCCATGAGCGTCTCGCCGACCTTCTCGGCGTCGAACACCCGTGAATCCGGGATCAGCCGCTGCACGAGTGGACCGGTCGTCGTCTTGCCTGCGCCGTGGGTGCCGTTGAGCCATACGATCATGGGACTTGACGCTAGCGCTGCGCGGGCCGCGGGAACGGGCACAGCGGAAATCCGCGACGGCCGGGCCCCGCCCTGATCCCCCGTTGTCGGCGCCACCTGCCACAATTGCCGCGCAACCCCAGTGGAGAAGGCGGTACGGGATCGTGACGACACCCCTCGTAGGGTCCATCGAAGGCAGGATCGCCGAAGAACTCGGCGTACGGGAGCGGCAGGTCAAGGCGGCCGTCGACTTGCTCGACGGCGGTTCGACGGTGCCCTTCATCGCCCGCTACCGCAAGGAAGCGACGGAGATGCTCGACGATGCGCAGCTGCGCACCCTCGAAGAGCGGCTGCGCTATCTGCGGGAGCTGGAGGAGCGGCGTACGGCGATCCTCGATTCGGTACGCGAGCAGGGCAAGCTCAGCGACGAGCTGGAGGCGCGGATCCGGGGTGCCGAGACGAAGGCACGCCTGGAGGACATCTATCTGCCGTTCAAGCCGAAGCGGCGCACCAAGGCGCAGATCGCACGCGAGGCGGGTCTGGAGCCGCTGGCCGAGGGCCTGCTGGGCGACCCGTCGATCGATCCGCTCGCCGCGGCCACGGCCTTCGTCGACGCCGACAAGGGAGTGGCCGATCCGCAGGCCGCCCTCGACGGCGCGCGGGCGATCCTCACCGAGCGGTTCTCGGAGGACGCCGACCTGATCGGCGAGCTGCGTGAGCGCATGTGGGTGCGCGGCCGCCTGGCCGCCAAGGTGCGGGAGGGCAAGGAGGAGGCGGGCGCCAAGTTCGCCGACTACTTCGACTTCGCCGAGCCGTTCACGGACCTGCCCTCGCACCGCGTCCTCGCGATGCTGCGCGGCGAGAAGGAGGAGGTCCTCGACCTCGTCCTGGAGCCGGAGGAACCCTCCGAGCAGCCCGGCCCTTCCTCGTACGAGGGAATCGTCGCGCACCGCTTCGGGATCGCCGAGCGCGGCCGCCCGGGCGACAAGTGGCTCACGGACACGGTCCGCTGGGCCTGGCGGACCCGCCTCCTCGTGCACCTCGGGATCGATGTGCGGCTGCGGCTGCGGACGGGAGCCGAGGACGAGGCGGTGAACGTGTTCGCGGCGAACCTGCGCGACCTGCTGCTCGCCGCCCCGGCGGGCACGCGCGCGACGCTGGGCCTGGACCCCGGGTTCCGTACGGGCGTGAAGGTCGCCGTCGTCGACGCGACCGGCAAGGTCGTCGCCACCGACGTCATCCACCCCCATGTCCCGGCCAACAAGTGGGACGAGGCCATCGCGAAGCTCGCCCGGCTCGCCAAGGAGCACGCGGTCGAGCTGGTCGCCATCGGCAACGGCACGGCGTCCCGCGAGACCGACAAGCTCGCCGGTGAACTCATCACCAAGCACCCGGAGTTGAGCCTCACCAAGGTCATGGTCTCCGAGGCGGGGGCGTCCGTGTACTCGGCGTCCGCGTTCGCCTCGCAGGAACTGCCCGACATGGACGTGTCGCTGCGCGGCGCCGTGTCCATCGCCCGGCGCCTGCAGGACCCGCTGGCCGAGCTGGTGAAGATCGATCCGAAGTCGATCGGCGTCGGGCAGTACCAGCACGACCTGTCCGAGGTGAAGCTGTCGCGGTCGCTTGACGCGGTGGTCGAGGACTGTGTGAACGGGGTGGGGGTGGACGTGAACACCGCGTCCGCGCCGCTGCTCTCCCGTGTCTCGGGCATCACCTCCGGGCTCGCCGAGAACATCGTGGCGCACCGCGACGCGAACGGGCCGTTCGCCTCCCGCACGGCCCTCAAGAAGGTCGCCCGGCTCGGGCCGAAGGCGTACGAGCAGTGCGCGGGCTTCCTGCGGATCCGCGGCGGGGACGACCCGCTGGACGCGTCCAGCGTGCACCCCGAGGCGTACCCCGTGGTCCGGCGCATGGTGAAGACCGCCGGGAACGAGGTCGCTTCGCTGGTCGGCAACACGGCGGTGCTGCGTTCGCTGCGGCCGGACGACTTCGTGGACGAGACGTTCGGTCTGCCGACCGTGACCGACATCCTGAAGGAGCTGGAGAAGCCCGGACGCGACCCCCGGCCCGCCTTCAAGACCGCCACCTTCAAGGAAGGCGTGGAGAAGCTCTCCGACCTTGCCTCCGGGATGGTGCTGGAAGGCGTCGTCACCAACGTGGCCGCCTTCGGTGCCTTCGTGGACATCGGCGTCCACCAGGACGGGCTCGTCCATGTCTCCGCCATGTCCAAGACGTTCGTCAAGGATCCGCGGGACGTCGTGAAGCCGGGTGACATCGTCAAGGTGAAGGTGCTCGACGTCGACATCCCGCGCAAGCGGGTGTCGCTGACGCTGCGGCTGGACGACGAGGCGGCACCGCAGGCTCAGCAGGACGGTGGGCGGCGTCCCCAGCGCGGCGGGCGGCCGCCGCAGCAGCGCGGGCAGCAGCCGGCGCGCCAAGGGCGTGGCGGTGGTGGTGGCGGTGCACGTCAGGCGGCGCCGCCTGCCAACAGTGCGATGGCGGACGCTCTGCGCCGGGCCGGGCTGACCGACCCGAAGCGGGGCCGGGGCTGACGTTCCGGTCCTCGCCCCGGGTGCCCCGGTGACCGGGCGCCCAGGGCGAGGCCGGCCTCGAAAAAGCCCCTGGCTGTCGGGTGTCTAGGGCGTGCGGCGCTGGTGGTGCCACGCGTCGTACAGCAGCCAGAAGTACGGGGAATCCTCGCCTATTCCGGCGTAGTCGCGGAGCACTTCGTCGCCGCGGGGGTCGTCGCGCAGCACGAGGCGGGTCGCCGCCGTGACGCGTACGGCTTCGTCCTCGTCGTCGAGGCGGGCGGCGAGGGCGTCCGAGGGAGCCGGAAGGTTCGCGGGGGCTTCGGCGAGGGTGAGGCAGGCGGCCCGGCGTACGTCGGCGACGGCGTCCCGGGTGCGGGCCAGCACGACGGTCAGGGAACCGGAGTCCCCCGCGGCGACCTGCTCGGCCAGGCCGTGGACGGCGCGTTCACGGACCCTGCCGTCGTCGTGAGCGGCCAGCGCCCGGAGTGGGTCGACGCGTCGGGGATCCGTGGTGTCGGCCAGTCCCGCGGTGAGCACCCGCAGCACGCGCGGGTCGGTCTCCTCTTCTGCCCGGACGAGGAACAGGTCGACGAGCGGGCCCTCGAAGCGCGAGTCCTCGCTCTCGTCGAACAGGTTGGTCACCCGGAGCACCTCCGCGCCGAAGCACCGCTCCCGCGGATCGGGGCGGGCGCACAGGGCTGCCGCTGCCTGCCACACCTGGGGATCGTGGCGCTCCTGGAGGACGCCGGTCGTGGTCCACCACACGACATGGTCGACATCGGCTTCGGCCAGGGCGCGGGCGAGCAGGTCCCCGAAGGACGGCCTGACGCCGTACTTGGGCTCCAGGAAGGTGAGGATGGCGGCATGTCCGGTGCGGACGGTGAGCTCGCCGAGGGTGATCTCCTCGCGGGTGCAGCCGTCCTCGTCACGGATCGCCGTACGGCGGACGGGTCCCGTCAGTCCCGTTCTGCGGCGGAGTTCGAGCGCCGCACCTGTCTCGTGCCAGTACCGGGCCAGTGCCAGGGCGTCACGGCCCTCGGCGTCCTTGGCCCACAGGTGCGCGCCCTTGGCGATCAGGACGACCGTGCTGTCGTAGTCACCGCGGTCGACGGCGCGCAGCAGCGGTGGGCGGCCGTCGGGGGCGGTCCGGTCGAGCCGGGCGCACCAGGCCAGCTCCTCGACGACCGCGGTGTCGAAGGTGTCGACGGCCAGGCAGAGCGCGGGCGTGCCGTGCTCGTCGACGGCGTCGGGATCGGCGCCCGCCTCCAGCGCGGCCTTCACCCCCGCCGCGTTCCCGCCGCGTACCGCTGCCACGAGTCGCGCATCCGGCGTCACCCGGCCTCCCCCTCCCCTGCTTCGGCCGCCCGCTCTACACCGTCTCCGTCACCTTGCCGTCGGCGACTTCCAGGCGGCGTGTCGTGTGGACGGCGTCGAGCATCCGGCGGTCGTGCGTGACCAGCAGCAGCGTGCCTTCGTAGGAGTCGAGGGCCGACTCCAGCTGCTCGATGGCCGGGAGGTCGAGGTGGTTGGTCGGCTCGTCGAGGACGAGGAGGTTCACGCCTCGGCCCTGGAGCAGCGCCAGGGCGGCGCGGGTGCGCTCGCCCGGGGAGAGCGTCACCGCGGAGCGCAGGACGTGGTCCGCCTTGAGGCCGAACTTGGCCAGCAGGGTGCGGACCTCGGCGGGCTCGGTCTCGGGCACCGCCGCGCAGAACGCGTCCAGCAGCGATTCGGAGCCGTGGAAGAGCTTGCGGGCCTGGTCGACCTCGCCGACCACGACGCCGGAGCCGAGCGTCGCGTGCCCTGCGTCCAACGGGATGCGGCCGAGCAGCGCGCCCAGCAGTGTCGACTTGCCCGCACCGTTGGCGCCGGTGACGGCGACCCGGTCCGCCCAGTCGATCTGCAGCGTCGCCGGGCCGAAGGCGAAGTCGCCGCGGCGCACCTCGGCGTCGCGCAGGGTGGCGACGACCGAGCCGGATCGCGGCGCCGCCGCGATCTCCATGCGCAGCTCCCACTCCTTGCGGGGTTCCTCCACGACATCGAGGCGCTCGATCATGCGCTGGGTCTGCCGGGCCTTCGCGGCCTGCTTCTCGCTGGCCTCGCTGCGGAACTTGCGCCCGATCTTGTCGTTGTCGTTGTTCGCCTTGCGCCGGGCGTTCTTGACGCCCTTGTCCATCCAGGAGCGCTGCATCTGGGCGCGGCCTTCGAGGGCGGAGCGCTTGTCGGCGTACTCCTCGAAGTCCTCGCGGGCGTGCCGGCGGGCCACGTCCCGCTCCTCCAGGTAGGCCTCGTACCCGCCGCCGTACAGGGTGATCTCCTGCTGTGCCAGGTCGAGTTCGAGGACCTTGGTGACCGTGCGGGTGAGGAACTCGCGGTCGTGGCTGACGACGACGGTGCCCGCCCGCAGGCCGCTCACGAAGCGTTCGAGGCGTTCCAGGCCGTCCAGGTCCAGGTCGTTGGTCGGCTCGTCGAGCAGGAAGACGTCGTAGCGGGACAGCAGCAGGGAGGCCAGGCCCGCGCGGGCTGCCTGGCCGCCGGAAAGGGCGGTCATCGGCTGGTCCAGGTCCACCGCGAGGCCGAGGGAGTCGGCGACCTCCTCCGCCCGCTCGTCGAGGTCGGCGCCGCCGAGGTCGAGCCACCGCTCCAAGCTGGTCGCGTACGCGTCATCGGCGCCCGGCGCCCCGTCGACGAGCCCCTGTGTGGCCTCGTCCATCACGCGCTGGGCCTCGGCCACGCCGGTACGGCGGGCCAGGAAGTCGCGGACCGTCTCGCCCTCCCGCCGCTCCGGCTCCTGTGGCAGATGCCCCACCGTCGCGCTGGGCGGGGACAGCCGCAGCTCCCCCTCCTCCGGGGTGAGGAGCCCGGCGAGCAGGCGCAGCAGGGTGGACTTGCCCGCGCCGTTGGCACCGACGAGCCCGATCACGTCACCGGGCGCGACGACGAGGTCGAGCCCGGAGAAGAGCGAGCGGTCGCCGTGTCCGGCGGCGAGGTTCTTGGCGACGAGAGTGGCAGTCATCAGGAGGCCGATCCTAACGGCCCCGCCGTCCGGGTCGCGCCCGGGTTTTCAGTGCGCCATCGCCTCCACCAGCACACTCCCCGACGTGCGGGCGACCAGGAAGGACTCCCCCTTCACGGCTCCGGCGTCTAGGGCGACGCGGTGCCGGCCCGCGTCCAGGACTCCGTCGAAGACCTCGTGCGCGTGGGTGCGGCGCAGGCGGTCCAGCCGGTAGGCGGTCACCCGGACCCGGCAGGTCGAGGTCACCTCTATGCCGGCCTCGCCGTCGGCGGCGACCAGGCGGGTCAGGCGGCGCTGCTCCGTCGCACTGCGGTCCAGGGCGTGCTCGATCTGCGCGACCAGGAGCGGAATGATCGGGGCGAGACCCTCGACGTAGGCGACGTCGACGCCTGCGCGCGCGAAGGAGTCGCGTACGGCGGCACGTTCCTGCTCGGCCACGGCGCGGCCGAAGGCGACGGCGCCGTACGCGCGCAGTTCGTCGGCGGGCACGCCGGACGCGTCGTGGGTGATGTCGGCGCCGATGCCGATGGTGCGCAGGGCGGCGGCGAGCTTGGCGAGGACGGCGACGCGCGCGCCGATCAGCAGGACGCGGCGGCGTGCCCCGGAGTCGCCGTCGAGCAGGGAGGAGAGCGCGCTGCGGTATTCGGCACCGCGGAAGCGGAACGGCCCTATGCCGTGATAGCCGTTGAGCTCCAGGTCGGCGTGCTCATCGGTCTGCCAGGCGAAGTCGCGCCATACGTAGTCGTCGCCGGCCTTTTCGATGGCGGCGGTGACGGCCCCGCATTCGAGGCTCTGGCATTCGGGGCAGCCGTAGATGACGTACCGGCCGCCGTCGAGCGGTGCCTCGGCCTCCAGGAGGAGGCTGCGCACCTGTGCGGTGAAGATGGCGGGCGGCACGTCGGAGGCGAGCGGGGACACCGCGTCGAGGTCGGAGAGCTGGAACAGCAGCGGGCGGCCGTCGACGATGAAGTCCACGAAATCCCGGTGCACTTGGTAGTCACCGTTGGCGAGGACTCCACCGGCACGCATCGCCGGTGCCAGGCCGAAGGTCGCGTACTCGGCAGACATGCTGTGAGTATTCCCGCACGGGGAGTGATATGAGCACGGCATGACATATTCCGCTAACGTCCCGGCGTGGACAGAGCGCGAAGCGGTGATGTGATCGTGGTCGGCGGCGGCGTCATAGGCCTCACGACTGCCGTCGTCCTGGCCGAGGCGGGCAGGCGCGTACGGGTGTGGGCGTGCGACCCCGTCGGGCGGACCACCTCGGCGGTTGCGGGCGGACTGTGGTGGCCGTACCGCATCGAACCGGAGGCGCTCGTCGGCGCCTGGTCGCTGCGCTCGTTCGCCGTGTACGAGGAGTTGGCGGCGCGGCCCGACGAGACGGGCGTACGCATGGTCGAGGGCGTACAGGGCGAGACACGGCTGGACGACCTGGGCGCGTGGGCCGCGCATGTGCCGGGGCTGCGGGCGGCGACCGCGGACGAGTACGCCGGGACCGGGCTGTGGGCGCGGCTGCCGTTGATCGACATGCCGGTGTACCTGAGGTGGCTGCAGGAGCGGCTGGTCGCGGCGGGCGGGACGGTCGAGGAGCGGGTCGTGCGCGATCTCGGCGAGGCGGGCGCCGAGGCGCCGGCGGTGGTCAACTGCACGGGGCTCGGCGCCCGGGATCTCGTGCCGGACCGGGCGGTGCGTCCGGTGCGCGGGCAGCTGGTCGTGGTCGAGAACCCGGGCATCCGCACCTGGCTGACGTCCGTGGACCACACCGCGGCGAAGAGCACGTACTTCATGCCGCAGCCGGGCGGGCTGATCCTGGGCGGCACGGCCGACGAGGACGACTGGTCGCTGACGCCCGACCCGAGGGTGGCCGAGGAGATCGTCAGGCGGTGCGCGGCGGTGCGGCCGGAGATCGCCGGGGCGCGCGTGCTCGACCACCGGGTGGGTCTGCGTCCGGTGCGCACGGCGGTGCGCCTGGAGCGTGAAGTGCTGCCCGGCGGGCGGGTGTTGGTGCACAACTACGGGCACGGCGGTGCGGGTGTGACGGTGGCGTGGGGCTGCGCGCGGGAGGCGGCCGAGCTGGTGGGCCCGGCCGCCTCCTGAGCTCAGCAGTCGGTGTCGGGCTCCCCCGCCACGAGGTGGTAGGGCGCGCGTCCGTCGAGGAGCAGCGGGACGAGGGCGCGCGAGGACTGCCTCAGCGGTACGAGGACGCCGTCGCCGTCGCGTCTCATGTGCACGCCGTGCAGGGCGAGTTCGTCCCGCACATCCGTGTACTGGTCCGCCGTGAGCCGGTAGCCGCAGGGCGGGTCCTGGAGCACCTCGGAGGGTTCGGCGGGGTCGTTGTCGGCGCCGCCGAGGTAGACCGGGCCGCTGTCCCGGTACCCCGCGAGCCGGGCCACCCCGGTCGCCGCCGCGAGCTTTCGGCCCCGTTGCTTCGTGAAGTCGAACAGGCCGCCGATTGCGGCGAGTTGGGAGTGGACACGGCGCCGGTGGTTCAGGGCGGGGTCCGCCTTCTCGGCGTCCGTGAGCGGATCGACGCGGCTCTCGATGAGCAGCCCGGCAGCATGCTTGATGCCCGACATGTTGCGCAGGATGCGCTCCTGCCCGTCCCCGGCGGTCTGCTTGATCGGGTCGCCGGTGACGGGGTCGGTCCAGATGCCGTACGTGCCCGTCGAGTACCCGGCGTCCTGGGCGGCAGGACGCACGTACTCCTGCGACAGGGTCCGCGCCTCGTCGTGCACGGCCTCGTCGGTGTTGAGGTTGCGCGGCCAGAGGTCGAAGAGGTCCTTGTCGTAGTAGGGAGGTGTGGCGCCGTACTCGTGCAGGTCGTAGACGACGTCAGGCGCCCGGTCGCGCAGGACTCCGGCCATGGCGCGGGCCTCGGCCGTCCTCAGTGCGAGGTGGTCGCGGTTGATGTCGACACCGTCACTGTTCTCGCGGGTGTCGGCGGCCCGGCCGTCGGGGTTGGCGGTGGGTACGACGAGGAGGGTGGTGTCCGCGAGAATCCGCCGGGTCCGCGCGTCCTTCGCGAAGGCCAGATCGCGGATGGTGGTGAGACAGGCCTCGCGGCCGGAGGGTTCGTCGCCGTGCTGGCTGCAGACGAGGAGGACGGTGGTGGTGCGGGGTCCGCCCTGGATGCGGGCCAGGCGGAGCGGGCGGCCCTGTTGCGTGGTGCCGATGCGCGACACGGCGACCCGTTCGCTCGCCTTGTCGACGGCCGCCAGGAAGTCCTGCTCCTCGGACTGGCTGGTCCAGCGCGCGCCGTCGCTCTGCTCGAATCCGGTGCGCGGCGGGGTCTGCGTCGCGTAGGCGGGCACGGTCAGCAGGGGCGCGGCCAAGGCCGTGGCGGAGACCGCCACGGCCAGGGCACGGATGCCTCGGGACATCACAGACCCGGGACGCGATGGACGGTGCGCGGCGCGCCGACACCGTCGAGGACGGTGGCGCTCGGCGCGACGGAGCCCGCACCGGTCGCGTGCTCGAAGGCCTTGGCGCCGCCGACCAGCGGGACGCGGGCCGAGGTGCGGGCCAGGTCGAGCGTGAGGGTCGGCGTGGTCGACGGCGGATCGATGAGGTCCTTGTCGGTGCCCGCGACGATCAGCGCCAGGCGGTGGCCCTTGGGGACGACGTGGTCGGTGGCGGCCAGGTCGAGCGTGATCGTGTACGGCTTGCCCGGGGTGAGCGGGACGCCCTTCAGGTCGGAGGCGTAGTTGCCGAGGTCGGCCCAGCCGCGGCTGAAGACGGTGTAGTCGACGGCCGCGGTCTTCGCCTTTGTCACCTTGAAGCAGGAGCTGTCGCCCGTGGTGCTCGAGCCCCAGCAGGTGCGGTCGGTGAGGGTGCTGATGCCCTCGCCGGCGGCGTTGTAGTCGCGGATGGTGTCCGGGCCGAGGTCGACCAGGACCGCGGAGAGGTGGGCGGTCGCGGTGGTGGGCGTCGCGGTGACGGTCACCTTGGAGGAGCCCGACAGGCGCACATCGTGGGTGAGCGGTCCGGTGGTGAACCCGGCCTTGTCCGGGGTGGACCGGCCGATGTTCGCGGCCCAGTCGGTCTCGCTCAGCTGCGGGTTGTCGGTGAAGGTCTCCGTTCCGGAGCCGGTCCTCAGGCCGAGGGTGCCGACGCCCGCCTGAGCGCCCCGGCCGGGGCGGAGCTTCACGGTGTCGGTGCTGCGGGGCGGCCAGACGGCGGACGTGGCCCACTGGTCGGGGTGGCGCTCGATGTCGGCCATGGGCTGCTTGTCGATGCCGTTGTCATAGCCGAGAAGTTCATGGTCGAACCAGCGGTGCAGGGTGTCGACCCAGGCCCCGCGTCGGAAGTCGAAGGGGTCGACGTGGCCGGTCTGCGACAGCCAGATCTTGCGGTCGACGCCCTTCTTGCCGAGGGCGTTCCACCACTGGCCGAGGTGCTTGGTGCGGACGTTGAGGTCCTGCATGCCGTGGACGAGGAAGACGCTGGCGGTGACCTTGCTCGCGTCCTTCACGTAGTCCCGCTCGGTCCACAGCGACGTCCAGTCGCCGGTGCGCGGCGCCTGGTCGACGAGTTTCTGCTGTACGGCGGCGCACTTGGCGCGGGCGTCGGGGCTGTCGACGTAGTCGGAGAGGGCGTCGGGGCCGGAGTCGTAGAGCGGGGCGCCCTTGGCGAAGTAGTAGTCGTACCAGGAGGAGATGGCGCTGATCGGGACGATGGTCCTGAGACCCTTGACCCCGGTGGCGGCGACGCCGTTGGCGATCGTGCCGTCCCAGCTCTTGCCGATCATTCCGGTCTTGCCGTTGGTCCAGCTCGCCTTGGCGGTCGCGGTGCCCGTGCGCGTGGTGTACGCCTTGGCGCGGCCGTTCAGCCAGTCGACGACGGCCTTCGCGGACTGGATGTCGGAGCGGCCGCCGACGTCCACGCAGCCGTCGGAGCGGTTGGTGCCGGCCAGGTCGACGCCGACGAAGGCGTAGCCGCGGGGCACGAAGTAGTTGTCGTAGAACAGCGGCATCTGGACGACGTTGCCGTCGGCGTCGTACGTCTTCAGCTGGCCCTCGTTGCCGCGGCCGCAGCAGGAGTAGTAGGGGCTCGCGTCCATGATCACGGGGATCTTGCGGTGCTGCTGGGCGGGTTCGCGGGGCCTGACGATGTCGACGGCGACACGGTCGGCCTTCCCGTCCTTGTCGCCGTCGAGTCCGGTGTCCACCCAGACGGCCTCGCGGATCGCGTTCGCGTACGAGTAGACGGGTGTGCTCTCCCGGGGGGCGCCGTGTGCGGCGGCCGGGGTGAGGAAGGCGGCCATCAGGGCGGCTGTGGCCGCCGTCGCGAGCGATCTCCAGGTCGTGAAGCGCATGCGGCGCGCAGGTATCGACATGCGCGGACGGTACTCCGGTCAACTCCTGGACAACAGGGGGCAGATGAAGACACGCCCCGGGGTGCAGTCGCTCATGTCGGCCGAATGGCGATCGTGTGACAGGAGCGGCCATGGACACGACCGGGGCCACAGGGACTGAATAGGCTGCGAACAGACTTCGTGCCCCTACGACTTGGAGATTCCGTGCACCGCAGACTCATCGCCCCGGGCGCACTCGCGGCCTCCCTGCTGCTGGCGATCCCGGCATCGGCCGCAAGTTACTCCCCCGGGGCGCCGGGCATCGGCGACCCCTACTACCCGGCCTACGGCAACGGCGGATACGACGTCTCGCACTACGACCTGCGACTGAAGTACCAGCCGCAGACCGACGAACTGGAGGGCACGGCCACCCTGTCGGCCAGGACCACCCAGGATCTGTCCCGCTTCGATCTGGACTTCCTGCTCGATGTCAGCGAGGTGCGGGTCAACGGCGCGAAGGCGACGTTCGCCACCTCGGGCCAGCACGAGCTGGAGATCACTCCGGCGAAGCCGCTGCCCAAGGACACCGCGATCACCGTCGTCGTCCGCTACAGCGGGGTGCCGTCCACGAAGAGCGCGTACGGCTTCAACACCTGGCACCGCACCCCTGACGGTGCGATCGCGGCGGACGAGCCCGAGGCGGCGTGGTGGTGGTACCCGAGCAACGACCACCCGAGCGACAAGGCCACCTACGACGTCTCGGTGGCCGTGCCGGACGGCACCCAGGCGATCTCCAACGGCCTGCTGCAGTCGACGAGTTCGAAGCTCGGCTGGACCCGCTACAACTGGCGGTCCAACAAGCCCCAGGCCACGTACCTCACCACGCTCGCTGTCGGCAAATTCGACATCACGACGGGGACGTCGGACAGCGGCATCCCGGTCATCAACGCCTACAGCAAGGATCTCGGCGACAACGACGGGGCGGCGCGGGCGAGCGTCGAGCGCACCGGCGAGCTCGTCGACTGGCTGAGCGGGTACTTCGGCCCGTACCCCTTCAACTCGGTGGGCGGGTACGTCCCGAACACGACCACCGGGTACGCGCTGGAGACCCAGACCCGGGTGTACTACAGCCCGAAGCAGTTCGCGAACGGCTCCAACACCTCGGTGGTCGTGCACGAGTTGGCCCACCAGTGGTACGGCGACGACGTGTCGCTCAAGGGCTGGAAGGACATCTGGATCAACGAGGGCTTCGCGCGCTACGCCCAGTGGCTGTGGTCCGAGCACGAGGACGAGGGCACGGCGCAGGAGCTCGCGGACTACGTGTACGCCTCCCACCCGGCCGACGACGCGTTCTGGACCGTGAAGCCCGGTGACCCGGGGCCGGACAACCAGTTCGACATCGCCGTGTACGACCGGGGCGCGCTCGCCGTCCAGGCGCTGCGCAACGAGGTCGGGGACGACGCGTTCTTCGCCATCCTGAAGGGGTGGCCGAAGGAGCACGCGTACGGCAACGCATCGGTCGGCGACTTCCAGGCGTACGCCGAGAAGGTGTCCGGGAAGTCGCTCGGCGCGCTCTTCGGCACCTGGCTCTTCCAGCCGTCGAAGCCGGCCGCACCCGCGGCGCAGGGCGCTTCCATCGCGCGCTCGAAGTCGGTGCCCGCGCAGCCCAGGTCGTGGAAGAAGATCGCGGCCACGAACTCCGCGCACGCCGGTTGATCACTTGAGCGGCGGCTGATCAGAACCGCGACCGAACCCCCGGTCCTCGACCGGGGGTTCTGCGCGCTCGCCGCCGATCCGGCGTCAGTTGGCGTGCTCCGCGGACGCGGCGACCGGCTCGCCCACGATGCGGCTCGCCAGTGCCGAGGCCAGTTCCGGGACGGACCTGTGGAGTGCGGCCTCGGTGGCCGTGCGTTCGGACTCGACGGCGGCCCGGCCCCGGACCAGGATCTCCGCGCGGTCGCGCTGCCCGCGTGCGCGAGCTTCGGCTATCAGGGCGTTGCCCTGTTCCATGGCCTGCTGACGGGTGCGGGCGGCGTCGTGGCGCGCCTCGGCCAGTACGGCCTCGGCATGCGCCCGGAAGGCATCGCCCTCGCCGCGGCACTTCTCGACATCGGCCCAGCTGAGGGCCTCGCGACGCTCGGCAAGAACCTGGTTGATCCGGGGCAGCACCCGGGAGACCAACAGGTAGCAGAAGGCGAACAGCGCCAGTGCGAGGAACACGTCCTGAACTTGGGGGTTGAGTGGCCCTACCGGGTAAGGGATGAGATCCATACCGGCGATCTACCCGCTCATAGGTGCATACCAACGCGCATCCGAGCCAGAGTTGGCCGAAAGTCACCCTTCCCGGTCGTACACCGTCACCGATATGCCCCGCCGTACGAGCCGCTCCCCGACAAGCGGCTCGATGCGGGACCACTTGCCGCCCGCCAGGCCGCAGCCGATGCGGGGCATGTGGACGGAGGCGCCGAGTTCGGCCGCGCGGTCGGCGAGCGCGGTCAGCGCCGCGTCGATCGCTTCGTAGCGTACGGGGACGCCCTTGCTGCCCGTCCGGATGCCGCGCTGCCCGACCATGTTGGCCACCCACACATACCGCTCGGCGCGCACCAGTTGGACCGCGCCCAGGCCGAAGTCGTTCGCCGCGCGGCCGCGGTGCCAGGCGCGGTACGCGGCCTCCGGTTCCGGCCAGCGGCGCGACAGGGCCAGCACGAAGCCCTTTCCCCAGCCCCCGATGTCGTTGCAGACGTGAGCGATCACCTTGACGCCCTTGCCCAACGGCACGGTGGCGTCACCCCGGACATACGTGATCTCCGACATGACACCACCGTAGGCGCTGCCACTGACGGTGGCCTTGGGGTTGTTTCGCCGCGCGGGCCGCTACTTCGTGAGGTCCGCCAGTTCCCGGTCCTCGTCGCGCGCGACGCGGCGGCGGACGGCGAACCAGCCGCCGACCAGCAGGGCCGCGATGACCGGGATGAGAAGGAGGGTCTTGCGGCCGACGTCCGGGTCGTTGCCCATCAGGCCCTGGCGTCCTTGCTCACGGGTGGATCCACTCTCTGGTGCGCCCGGCACACGGGGTGCGCGGGTGTCCGAATGCGTCTCGGCCCACGCCGCCCCTGACACGGCACAGACCAAGGCGCCACCTTCCCCCAGGGATCACCCGGCATGCGGTGGCACATGTCACATAGCGGTGCATCTCACATGGTGATCACGGGCTGTACAGCTCACATGGAAGGGGTGTAAGGGCCGTCCTCTGAAGAGGTCGTCAATCGGTGTAGAGCTCGTCGAGCACGCGCGCGTAGCGGTCGCGGATCGCTCGGCGGCGGAGCTTGAGCGAGGGGGTGAGTTCGCCGGTCTGCGGGCTCCATTCCCCGTCGAGGACCCGGTAGCGCTTGATCTGCTCGGGGCGGCTCAGGCGCGCGTTGGCCTGCTCGACGGCCTGGGCGATGCCCTCCCGCAGGGCGGCCGGGTCGGTCGGTGCCGTGGTGTCCGGGACGAGCAGGGCCACCAGGTAGGAACGGCCGTCGCCGTGCACGTAGGCCTGGTCGACGAACGGATGCTCCTTGAGGGTGTTCTCGACGAGCGCGGGCGAGACGTTCTTGCCCGTCGAGGTCACGATCATTTCCTTCTTGCGGTCGGTGAGCCACAGGAAGCCGTCCTCGTCGATCCGGCCGATGTCGCCGGTGGCGAACCAGCCGTCGGCGTCGCGGGCGTCCTCGACCGAACCGTCCGGGCGCAGATAGCCGTCGAAGACGGTCGCGCCGCGCACGAGGATCTCGCCGTCGGCGGCGATGCGCAGTTCCAGGCCGTCGATCGGCCTGCCGACCGAGCCGAGCCGGAAGGCCCCGGGGCTGTTGGTGGTGGCGACCCCGATCGTCTCGGTCAGTCCCCAGGCGTCCATGATCGCGAGACCGAAGCCGGCCCAGAACGCCACCACGTCCTGCGGCATCGGGGCCGACGCGCTCGCCGTCCACACCAGCCGGTCGAACCCTGCGAGGGCGAGGACCGGGTCGAGCACCCGCTCCTTGGCGGTGCGGTACGCGGCCTCCAGCTCGGCGGAGGGATCCTCGCCGCGTTCGCGGCAGGCCACGTGCGCGCGGGCCGTGTCCATCGCGGCCTCGACCGCCCGGCGCCGCTCCTCCGGGAGTGCGGCGAGAGCGGCCCGTACGGCGGCGGCGAGCTTCTCCCACACCCGCGGGACCCCGAAGAACTGCGCGGGACGCAGCTCGCGCGCGAGCGCGCCGACGGCCGTGGGGTCGGGGCACAGGTACACGTGCGAGGCGCGGAACACCGGCAGGTAGATCCCGAGCATGCGTTCGGCGATGTGCGCGAAGGGCAGGTAGCAGAGGTGCTCGACATGGTCGGGGAGTTCGACGAGACGGTCGAGGGCGAGCGCGTCGAGGACGACATTGCGGTGGGTGATCCGTACGCCCTTGGGGTCGCCGGTCGTGCCCGAGGTGTAGACGACCGTGAGCGGATCCGTGGGGCGACTCTCGCGCCAGGCCTTGTCGTCCGGGGCCGCCGCACCCTTCAGGGAGTCGTACGTCCGATGGGGTCCGGCCTGCGCCGGCTCGGCGACGACCAGCTGCTCCAGGGGCACGCCCTCCTGCGCCAACAGGGGTTCCCACAGCTCCCGTTCACGCGTGCCCTCGACGATCGCGAGGCGGGCGCGGCTGTGCCGGGCGATGTGCGCGATCTGCTCGGGGGCGGCTGTGCCGTAGACGGAGACCGGGACGGCGCCCAGGTGAGTGAGCGCGAGGTCGCTGAGCCAGTGCTCGGGGCGGTTGCTCATCATCATGAGGACGTGGTCGCCGCGCCCTGCGCCGAGGTCCGCGTATCCGGCGGCGAGGGCGACGGCCTCGCGGCGCACCTCGCCCCAGGTGAGGGTGGACCAGTTGTCGCCGATGCGCCAGGAGAGCGCGGGGAGGTCTCCGTGGTCCTCGGCGTTGCGCAGCAGCAGGGCGGGGAGGGTGAGTTCGGCGGGGTCTGAGGGAAGTCGCAGGATCGTGGTCATGACCGCCTCCCGGCGCCGTCGGCTGGACGTTCCTACGGTCGTGCCTGGGCCTACCTCGGACGGACGCTTTCACAACACTGGTGAGACAGCAATACTGTTGCACCTGATCGCCGCACCACCGGGAGAGGCAGGGCCTGCCATGACGACGGACACCGAGGAGCCGACGCTCACGGTCGACGAGCTGGCCGCGCGTGCGGGCGTCACGGTCCGTACCGTCCGCTTCTACAGCACCAAGGGCCTGCTGCCGCCGCCGGTGATCGGTCCCCGGCGCGTGGGTCACTACGGGCAGGACCACCTGGCGCGGCTCGCGCTCATCGAGGAACTGCAGCACCAGGGCATGACGCTGGCCGCGATCGAGCGCTACCTGCAGCAGCTGCCGCCCGGTCTGAGCGCCCACGACCTGGCCATCCACCGAGCCGTCGTGGCCTCCTGGGCCCCCGACGCGGCGGAGGAGGTCCCGCGCGACGAACTGGAGCGGCGGGCGGGTCGCCCCCTGGGCGCGGAGGATCTGGACCGGCTCGCCGCGATGAACGTGATCACGCCCACCGGCGACACGTTCCGCGTGGACCCCGGGCTGCTGCGGCTCGGCGTCCAGCTCCTCGACGTACCGATCGCGCCGGAGACGATCCTCGCGGCGCGGAACGTCCTGCTGGAGCATTCCCGCGCCGCGGCCCACGAACTGTCCGGGCTCTTTCGCGAGGAGGTCGCCGAGCGTGACTCGGTCGCGGCGGTCAGGTCGCTGTCGGCCCATATGCAGCCGCTGGTGGTACAGGCACTGCTGACCGCGTTCCAGCGCTCGTTGAAGGAAGAGCTGCGGGAGTGGCTCAAGGAGTCCTGAGCCACTCCCCCACCCTCTGGGGACCCGGCTCTCAGGCGACCTCGACCCCGGCCGCGGACGCGGTGGGCGTCTCGTCGGCCGCGACCTGGCGCAGCCGCTCGGCGTACATCCGCGTGAGACCGGTCAGGGTGCTGGAGGCCCCCGCGCGCGCCGAGTTGGCGTCGGAGCGGTAGTCCAGGATGCCGATGTACGACCCCTGGAGGATCACCGTCTCCTGAGTGTGCGCCTGCGCCGCCGCCTTGTACTGGAAGGTGACACTTCCGGCGTCGTACGTCGGGGCCTTGAGTACCTGGAGCGCGCTGGTGCGGTTGCGGACGTTGCTGTCCCAGGCCCGGAAGGCCTTCGAGGCGGCGCGCGCGTTGCGGTAGACGATGACCTCGAAGCGGGCGGCCTCGCCGCGGTCGGTGCTGCTGTATCCGACGTCGCCGTGCGCCACCGCGTTCCTGCACTTCGCGGACGGTTCCTTGCAGTTGGTCGGCGCCTTGGCCCGGCTGGAGGCGCCCTCCGTGACCGTGCGCAGGGCGGCGGGCATGGTGTCCGCGGCCGGCAGAACGTCCTGGGCGTCCTGGGCTCCGCTCAGCGAACCGCCGCCCGTGGTACCGGTGCCCTTCGAACCGGTACCTGTCGAACCGCCGACGGTGCGACTGCGGGACGTGGACGAACTCCCCCGGTGCTTCTTCTTGTTCTTCTTGCTCTGGCAACCCGTGAGCGCGAGCGACAGGACGAGAACGCCGACTCCGGCCCCTCGCAGCGCCCGTTTGGTGGTGCACCGCACGTACGGCTCCTCCGTTGGCGTGATCATGATCTTCGGCAGCGTAGGGCGTGTGCGTGCGCACGGGCGGTGCCGCCCTGCGCACGCACAACGAATCCTCACAAGAACGCCGAGGCACCTGCCACTTCGGAAGTCGCGAGCCGCCCGCGGTTACGTCATCACGGCCTACTGGTCACGTGCGGCTTCGCCGGACTCGGGCTGCGAATTGGGAAGGATCAGGACGTCGCCGGCGATGCCCCAGCCGCCGTCGGCCACCTCCTCGACGAGGACCATGGTGTTGGGGCGGACGTGGTCGCCGTAGATCTCGGCGTACAGGTCGGTGGTGCGGTGCACGATCTGCTCCTTCTGCTTCGGCGTCAACGAGCCCGCGGGGACCTTGAAGTTGGCGAAAGGCATGTCCGTCTCCTGAATGTTGGTGATGAGGAAGGGGGGTGGAGAAATCGCGGCCGGTACGGCCGTGAGCGGCAGGGTGACAGGAGGCTGCCACCGGTAGGAGAACTGCCGTCGGTCAGAACCGGCTGCCGGTCGGAACCTGCTGCCCGTCAGACACCGCTGCCGCTGGTCAAGAGGTCTTCCAGGCCGACTCGCCGGAAGAATTCGCCCCGGATGCGGTCGGCGACCACGGAGACGACCTCGCTGCCGTCCCGGCTCGGATCCACGTGCACGCGGAACGGGCGCTGCCCGCGAGGCAGTTCGACCACGCGCCGGATCTCGCGGGCCACGTCGGCGACATCGGCGTCCGCCGGAACGAGGTCGGCGAGCCGGGAGTTCACGTCGTCCATCAGGGACTTGTAGCGGGCGTCGTAGTCCGCGGCCCTGCGGGTGTCGGCAGGTGCTCCGGCGTGGGCGAAGTGCTGGGTGCCGGAGGTGAACGCGCCGGGCACGACGATCGAGGTGTCGATCCCGAACCGGATGAGCTCGGCGGCGTAACTCACGGCGAGGGCGTCCATGGCGGCCTTGGCCGCGAAGTAGGGGGCGAGGAAGGGCGGGCAGCCGCCGCGGGTGCTGGACGAGCCGACCCAGACGAGCAGCCCCTCGCCCCGCTCGCGCAGATTCGGCAACGCGGCACGGTTGACGCGCTGGGTCCCCAGGACGTTGGTGTCGTAGACCCCGGCGAGCTGTTCGGGGGTGAACGCCTCGGCCGGGCCGAGCACCATGTGCCCGGCGTTGTGGATGACGACGTCCAGGTGTCCCTGCTCCGTGATGATCCGGTCGATCGCCGCGTCCGCGGACTCCTGCGACAGGACGTCCAGTTCGACCGGGTGGGCCCGGACCTGGTGTGCCGCGGCGAAGGAGGTCAGTTCGGCGGCGGCTGAGGCGTTCCGGGTCCCCACGGCGCGCATCCCGGCGTACACGATGTGTCCTGCGCGGGCCAGTTCCCGCACGGTCAGTGCCCCGAACCCGCTGGAGGCACCGGTCACGACGACGACCTTGCTCTGTTCGGTCATGATGTGTTCCTTCTTCCGGCCGCGGGCCCGGTTTCCCGAGGCCCGTGCGGCGGGTGTCAGATGATGCCGCCGTTGGCGCGCAGGACCTGGCCGTTGACCCAGTGGCCGGACGGTCCGGCGAGGAATCCGACGACAGAGGCGATGTCCTCCGGGGTGCCGAGGCGCTCCAGCGGGGGCTGGGCGGCCAGCCGCGCGATGGTCTCCTCGTCCTTGCCGTCCAGGAACAGTCCGGTCGCCGTGGGGCCGGGGGCGACGGCGTTGACCGAGACGTCCCGGCCGCGCATCTCGCGTGCGAGGACCAGGGTGAGGGCTTCGACGGCTCCCTTGCTCGCCGTGTAGGCGCCGTAGCCGGGGAAGGCCAGTCCGACCACGGACGTGGAGAAGTTGATGACGGCGCCGCCGCTGCGGATCCGGCGGGCGGCCTGCTGGGCGACCACGAACGTGCCGCGGATGTTGGTGCGGTACAGGGAGTCCAGCGCCTCCAGGTCGAGTTCTGCGATGGGTGCGAGGTGCATCCGGCCAGCGGCGTGCACCACGACGTCAACGCCTCCGAAGGTGCGCTCGGCAGTGTCGAACAGGGCTGTCACCTGCTGCTCGTCCGCCACGTCGGCCTGGACGGCCGTCGCCTGCCCGCCGGCCTGCCGGACTTCCGCGACCGCCTCGTCGGCCGCGTCCTTGCGCCCGGCGTAGCCGACGACCACGGCGAAGCCGTCGCCGGCCAGCTGCTGGACGACCGCGCGTCCGATGCCGCGCGAGCCGCCCGTGACGATCGCGACCCGGGGGGTGGGGGTGGGGGTTTCGGATGTCATGACCGGTCTCCAGAATCATCGCTTACCGCTTGATGTAAGCAACGATAACACAGGACCGAACTACCGCTACCTCCAAATGCATAACATCGATACGGGACGCCGTAGACTGACCCCATGGACCCCATGGACCCGAGGGAACGCATCCTCAAGGCAGCTACCGACCTGCTGGTCTCCTCAGCGGACGCGGACTTCTCGACCCGCGCCGTGTGCGAGGCCGCCGGCGTCGGGGCACCCGTGCTCTACCGGCACTTCGGCGACAAGGCGGGTCTGCTGTCGGCGGTCGTGAACAGGGGTTTCGAGGAGTACCTGGCGTCCAAGCGCGCCGCACGGCCGAGCGCCGACCCCGTCCAGGACGTCAGGGACGGCTGGGACAACCACGTACGGTTCGCCCTCGCGCACCCCAACCACTACCGGGTGATGTTCTCCCCGGGGCTGCCCGTTCCGCCGGACGCGCTCAACGAGGCCCACCAGCTGCTGCGCGAGACGCTGGACCGTTGTGCGGTGGCCGGACGCCTGACGGTCGCGCTGGAGGCGGCCACACAGATGGTGATGTCCGCCAACACGGGTGTGGCGCTGTCCCTGGTGGCCCGCGCCGCCCACTATCCGGACACGGAGTTCTCCGGCCGTGTCCGTGACGCCGTCATCGACTCCATCACGCAGCCTCTCGCGCAGGAGGAGCAGCCGTCCGCGGCCGCCGACGGCGTCCCGGCCGCGGCCGCGACCCTCGGGGCCCGACTGCGCGTGGCGCCTCCCGCCGCACTCAGCGCGGCCGAGACCGGACTGCTCCACCAATGGCTGGACACACTGGCCCGCGGCGACGGCAGCGCCTGAGGCCTGTCCGGGCACGCCCGGGTCCGGCACGCAGAGGCGGCGTACCGCTGAGCGATACGCCGCCTCACCTCATCTCACGTCACGTCACTTCTTGGCGTCGCTGAACCTCTCGCCCTTCTCGGCCTTCTCGACCAGCAGGGCCGGGGGCGTGAACCGCTCGCCGTAGCGTTCGGCGAGCTCACGCGCGCGTGCGACGAATCCGGGGAGACCGCCTTCGTAGCCGTTGATGTACTGCAGGACACCGCCCGTCCAGCCCGGGAAGCCGATGCCGAAGATGGAGCCGATGTTGGCGTCGGCGACCGAGGTCAGGACGCCCTCTTCGAGGAGGCGGACGGTGTCCAGGGCCTCGGAGAAGAGCATGCGTTCCTGCATGTCCTCGAAGGGGATCTCGTGGCCGGGCTTGGTGAAGTGCTCGCGCAGGCCCGGCCACAGCTTGGCGCGCTTGCCGTCCGTGTAGTCGTAGAAGCCCGCGCCGCCGCTGCGTCCGGGCCGGCCGAACTCGTCGACCATGCGGTCGATGACGGCCTCGGCCGGGTGGGTCGCCCAGGTGCCGCCGGCCTCCTCGACGGCTCGCTTCGACTCGGCCCGGATCTTGCGCGGGAGGGTCAGCGTCAGTTCGTCCATGAGGGAGAGGACCTTGGCCGGGTAGCCCGCCTGTGCGGCGGCCTGCTCGACGGACGCGGGCTCGATGCCCTCACCGACCATCGCGACACCCTCGTTGATGAAGTGCCCGATGACGCGGGAGGTGAAGAAGCCGCGCGAGTCGTTGACGACGATCGGCGTCTTCTTGATCTGGCGGACCAGGTCGAAGGCGCGGGCCAGCGCCTCGTCGCCGGTGCGCTCGCCCTTGATGATCTCGACGAGCGGCATCTTGTCGACCGGCGAGAAGAAGTGCAGGCCGATGAAGTCGCCCTGGCGCTCCACGCCTTCGGCGAGGGCGGTGATCGGGAGCGTGGAGGTGTTGGAGCACAGGAGTGCGTCCGGCTCGACGATGTGCTGGATCTCCTGGAACACCTTGTGCTTGAGGGACGTGTCCTCGAAGACCGCCTCGATCACCGCGTCGCAGCCCGCCAGGTCGGCCGGGTCGGACGTGGGTGTGATGCGGGCCAGCAGCTCGTCCGCCTTCTCCTGCGTCGTACGGCCCCGGGAGACCGCCTTCGCGCAGAGCTTCTCGGAGTAGGCCTTGCCCTTGGCCGCGGCTTCCGCCGACACGTCCTTGAGGACGACCTCGATGCCCGCGCGGGCGCACGAGTAGGCGATGCCCGCGCCCATCATCCCGGCGCCGAGGACGGCGGCCCTGCGCACCGGGCGCGGCTCGATGCCCTGGGGGCGGTTCGCACCGGAGTTGACGGCCTGGAGGTCGAAGAAGAACGCCTGGATCATGTTCTTCGCGGTCTGGCCGGTGACCAGCTCGGTGAAGTAGCGCGCCTCGATGATCAGAGCGGTCTCGAAGTCGACCTGCGAGCCCTCGACGGCCGCCGCGAGGATGTTGCGGGGCGCCGGGTAGGGGGCGCCGTTCAGCTGCTTCTTCAGGTTGGCCGGGAAGGCGGGCAGGTTGGCGGCGAACTTCGGGTTCGCCGGTGTGCCGCCCGGGATCCGGTAGCCCGGGACGTCCCACGGCTGCCGCGACTCGGGGTTGGCGTCGATGAAGGCGCGCGCCTTGGCGAGCATCTCCTCGGGGGTGGCGGCCACTTCGTGGACGAGGCCGTTGTCCAGGGCGCGCTGCGGGGAGTACTGGGTGCCCTGGAGCAGCACCTTCAGCAGTGCGTCCGCGATGCCCATGAGGCGCACGGTGCGGGTGACGCCGCCGCCCGCCGGGAGCAGGCCGAGGGTGACCTCGGGCAGGCCGATCTTGGAGCCGGGGGCGTCGAGGGCGACGCGGTGGTGGGAGGCGAGGGCGATCTCGTAACCGCCGCCCAGGGCCGCGCCGTTGATGGCGGCGACGACGGGCTTGCCGAGGGTCTCGATGCGGCGCAGGGACGACTTGATGGCCGTACCGGTGTCGAAGGCGGCCTGGGCGTTCTCCGGGCCCGCCTTCATCATGTCCTTGAGATCGCCGCCCGCGAAGAAGGTCTTCTTGGCGGAGGTGTAGATGATCCCGCGGATGGAGTCCTTCTCGGCCTCGGCGCGGTCGGCGATCGCCGCGATCGAGTCCTTGAAGGCCTGGTTCATGGTGTTCGCGGACTGGTTGGGGTCGTCGAGGACGAGGGTGACGACACCGGTCTCGTCCTGTTCCCAGCGGATGGTGGTGGGCTCAGTGCTCATGAGGGGGCTGCTCCGTAAGGATCCGTTGGGGAAGGTCAGAGACGCTCGACGATGGTGGCGATGCCCATGCCGCCGCCCACGCACAGGGTGGCGAGTCCGAACCGCTTGTCCTGGCGCTCCAGTTCGTCGACGAGGGTGCCGAGGATCATCGCGCCGGTGGCGCCGAGCGGGTGGCCGAGCGCGATCGCGCCGCCGTTGACGTTGACCTTGTCCAGGGACAGGCCCATCTCGCGCACGAAGCGCAGCACGACGGCGGCGAAGGCCTCGTTGATCTCGACGAGGTCGATGTCGTCGATGGTCAGACCGGCCTTGGCGAGTGCCTTGCGGGTGGCGGGCGCGGGCCCGGTCAGCATGATCGTGGGCTCGGAGCCGGAGACGGCCGCGGAGACGATGCGGGCGCGCGGGGTCAGGCCGTAGCGCTCGCCGACCTCCTTCGTGCCGATGGCGACGAGGGAGGCGCCGTCCACGATGCCGGAGGAGTTGCCCGCGTGGTGGACGTGGTCGATCTCCTCGACCCAGTGGTACTTCTGCAGGGCCACGGCGTCGAAGCCGCCGAGCTCGCCGATGTCCTTGAAGGACGGCTTCAGCTTGGCGAGCGAGTCGGCGGTCGTGCCCGGGCGCAGGAACTCGTCGTGGTCGAGGATCACCAGGCCGCTGCGGTCCTTGACGGGGACGACGGACCGCTCGAAGCGGCCGTCCTTCCAGGCCGCGGCGGCGCGCTCCTGGGAGAGGGCCGCGTACTCGTCGACGTCGCGGCGGGTGAGGCCCTCAAGGGTCGCGATGAGGTCGGCGCCGATGCCCTGCGGCACGAAGTTGGTCGCCATGTTGGTCATCGGGTCGGCGAACCAGGCGCCGCCGTCGGAGGCCATCGGCACTCGCGACATCGACTCGACGCCACCGGCGAGCACCAGGTCCTCCCAGCCCGAACGGACCTTCATCGCGGCCAGGTTGACGGCCTCCAGGCCCGAGGCACAGAAGCGGTTCTCCTGGACGCCGGCGACCGTGTCGGGCAGTCCGGCGGCGATCGCGGCGATGCGGGCGATGTCGGAGCCCTGGTCGCCGACGGGGCCGACGACGCCGAGCACGATGTCGTCGATCGCGGCGGGGTCGAGGCTCGGGAAGCGGGCCTGGATCTCGTGGATGAGTCCGACGACGAGGTCGATGGGCTTGGTGCCGTGCAGGGCGCCGTTGGCCTTGCCGCGGCCGCGCGGGGTGCGGATCGCGTCGTACACATACGCTTCGGTGCTCACTGACAAGCCTTTCAGGAAGAGCCGGGAGGGCGGGGAGGGTTAGCCGAGCAGGGAACGGCCGATGATCTCCTTCATGATCTCGGTGGTCCCGCCGTAGATGGTCTGTATGCGTCCGTCGGTGAAGGCCTTGGCGACGCGGGTCTCGGTCATGTAGCCGTAGCCGCCGTGCAGTTGGAGGCAGCGGTCCGCGACGCGTTTTTGCAGTTCGGTGGCCCACCACTTGGCCATCGAGGCGTGCACGGCGTCGAGTTCGCCGTCGCTGTGGTCGGCTGTGCAGCGGTCGAGGAAGGTGCGGGTGACGGCGCACTCCGTGGCCATCTCGGCCACTTCGAAGCGGATGTGCTGGAGCTTGGCGAGCGGACGGCCGAAGGCCTCGCGCTCCTTGACGTACTCCGTGGTGATCTCCAGCAGGTGCTCGGCGGCGGCGATCGCGGAGACGGCGATGCTGAGGCGCTCCTGCGCGAGGTTGGTCATCAGGTGCACGAAGGCGCCGTTGAGGTCGCCGAGCAGGTTCTCCTTGGGCACGCGCACGTCGTGGAAGAACAACTCGGCGGTGTCCTGGGCCTTCTGGCCGATCTTGTCGAGGTTGCGGCCGCGTTCGAAGCCCTCGGTGCCGCGCTCGACGACCAGCAGGGAGAGCCCGTGGGCGCCGCCCTCGGGGCTCGTCCTCGCGACGACGATGACGAGGTCGGCGAGGATGCCGTTCGAGATGAACGTCTTGGAGCCGTTGAGCACCCAGTGGTCGCCGTGGTCCTCGGCCTGTGTCCTGATGCCCTGGAGGTCCGATCCGGCGCCGGGCTCGGTCATGGCGATCGCCGTGATGAGCGAGCCGTCGCAGAAGCCGGGCAGCCAGCGGCGCTTCTGCTCCTCGGTCGCGAGACCTGTCAGATAGGGCCCGATGATGTCGTTGTGCAGGCCGAGCGCGAGCCCGGCGGCTCCCGCGCGCGTGAACTCCTCGGCGAGTACGGCGCTGTAGCGGAAGTCGGGTTCACCGCCGCCCCCGTACTCCTCGGGCACGGCGAGCCCGAGGAGGCCCTGCTTGCCGGCCGCCCGCCAGGCGTCGCGCGAGACGATGCCGTCCTTCTCCCACTGCTCGTAGTGGGGCAGCACCTCCTTGGCGAGGAAGGTGCGGACGGTCTCGCGGAACGCGTCGTGCTCGGCGGTGAAGATCTGCCGCTTCATTGCCTCAAAGCCTCCTAGAGCCAGCTCTTGACGGTCTCGACCAGCCTGGCCGGCTCCGGTCCCACCGGCGTGACGTTGAGCATGGTCACTCCGGCCTCGCGGAAGGCCTCCACCCGCTCGCGCACGTAACCCTCCGGGCCGCACAGTGACATGAGTTCGCAGAACTCGTCCGGCACGGCGGCCTCGGCCTCCTTCTTGCGGCCGGACAGGTACAGCTCCTGGATCAGCGCGGCTTCCTTCTCGTAGCCGTACGCCGCGGCGAGGTCGTTGTAGAAGTTCTTGCCGGGCGCGCCCATCCCTCCTACGTAGAGGGCGATCTTGGGCCGCGCGAGATCCCGTACGGCCGCCGCGTCGGCGCCGATGGCGAGCAGTCCGCCCGCGACGGTCGCCAGCGGTCCGAGTGCGGGGTCCCGGCGCGCGGCACCCTCTGCCAGGGGTGGCCCCCACACGTGGTGGGCCTTCTCGGGGATGAAGAGGGTGGGCAGCCAGCCGTCGGCGAGTTCGGCAGTCATGCGGACGTTGGCGGGGCCCAGCGCGGCGACGTAGAGCGGGACTTCGGGGCGCACGGGCCTGGTGAGGATCTTCAGGGGTTTGCCGAGGCCGCCGGGGCGGGGCATGTCGGTGATGCCGTGGTGGTCGATGACCTCGCGGCGCAGGATGCGGCGGGTCAGCTCGATGGCCTCGCGGGTACGGCCCAGTGGCCTGTCGTACGGCTTCCCGTGCCAGCCCTCGACGACCTGCGGGCCCGAGGCGCCGAGGCCGATGATGGCGCGCCCGCCGGAGATCGCGTCGAGTCCTGCGGCGGTCTGGGCGATGAGGGCGGGGGTGCGGGAGTAGACGTTGAGGATCCCGGCGCCGATCTTCATGCGTTCGGTGCGGGCGGCCAGATAGCCCATGATCGACGGCGCGTCGAAGCCGTAGGCCTCGGCGACCCAGACGGCGTCCACACCGGCGGACTCCAGCGCGGCGACCTCGTCGGCGGCCGTTCGGGGGTCGCCCGCGTAGTCGAGCGGGAGGGAGAGCTCCATCAGTGGCCATCCTTGGTGAGGCCGTCCTTGGCGAGGTCGTCCTTGGCGAGGTCGTCCTTGGTGAGGTGGGGTACGTCCCAGTCTCGTGCCACGGCCTCGGTGTCGGCGCCCGGCTGCGCAGGGCCGCTGCGGACGGAGGTGGGCGTCGCGGAGAAGCGGGGCGCGGGGGCGGGCTGCGTGATGCCGCCGTGGTCGGTGAAGGTGCCGCGGGCGGCGAGGTGCGGGTGGGCCGGGGCCTCGCGCAGCGACAGGACCGGCGCCACGCACGCGTCGGAGCCCTCGAAGACGGCCGTCCACTCCTCGCGCGTACGGGTCCTGAAGCGGGCCGCGACACTCTCGCGCAGCTCGCCCCAGCGGGACACGTCCTTGCGGGCCGGGGCCTCGTCCCGGACGCCGAGCAGCGACACGAACTCGTCGTAGAACTGCTGCTCCAGGGCGCCCACCGCCATGTACTGCCCGTCGGCCGTCTCGTAGGTGCCGTAGAAGGGGCAGCCGCCGTCGAGGAGGTTGGCTCCGCGCCGATCCTGCCAGCCGCCGGCGGCGAGCATGCCGTGGATCATCGAGGTGAGGTGCGCGGTTCCGTCGACGATGGCGGCGTCGACGACCTGTCCGGTGCCGGTCGCGCGCGCGTGGTGCAGCGCGGCGAGGACACCGACGACGAGATACAGCGAACCGCCCGCGTAGTCACCGACCAGGTTGGCGGGGACCGCGGGTGGCTCGCCCGGATTCCCGATCATGCCGAGGGTGCCGGTCGGCGCGATGTAGGCGATGTCGTGTCCGGCCCGCTGGGCGAGCGGGCCCTGCTGGCCCCAGCCGGTCATCCGGCCGTAGACGAGCTTCGGGTTGCGGGCGTGGCAGTCCTCGGGGCCTACACCGAGGCGCTCGGCGACGCCCGGGCGGTAGCCCTCGACGAGGACGTTGGCGCGGTCGACGAGGTCGAGGACGCGGGCCGCGCCGTGCTCGCTCTTCAGGTCGACGACGACGGAACGCTTGTTGCGGTTGGTGATGTCGTACGCCGGGTCGATCGCGAGGCCGGCGCCGCCCGGGCGGTCCACGCGGACGACGTCCGCGCCGAGGTCGGCGAGGAGCATAGCGGCGAACGGGCCGGGGCCGATGCCCGCGAGCTCGACCACGCGCACGCCGGCGAGCGGACCGTGCCCTGGCGTCCCTGCTTCTGCCATCGAGCCCCCAGCACTGTGACACTACTGATGTGACATCAGCGATGTTAAGAACGTGTTCCACGTCAGACAAGCCTTGACGAGCAAGCGCTTAGTTAAATTACGCCGGGCAGACCGGCCCGGAGCGGGGCGAATCGGGGCGCTTCAGCGAGCGTCCAGCTCCGCGACCAGCTTCTTCGGCGCGATCACGCGGTAACTCTCCTCGACCCAGTCGCAGAGCAGCTCCGCGGCCGGGGCCCCGTGCCCGTCCAGGGGTATGCGCACCCAGCCCGCTTTGCCCAGGCCGTATCCGGCGGGCTCGGCTCCGGGCGAGGTCAGCGCGTGGGCGTGCGCCTCCTCGTCCTTGAGTTTGACCGTGAGGCCGAGTGGATGGCTGCCGTCGTCGACGCCGAGGAAGACGAACACCTTCTTGTTGACCTTCGCGACGGTCTCGCCCCAGGGGAACTCCTCGGCGGCGCCCGGCAGGCCGAGCGCGAAGGCGCGCACCTTCCGCCACCTCTTCAGCGCGTTCTCGGCCACGGCCACCTCCGACCTCGTTGTCCGGCTGCTCGTACCTCACGCTAGCCTCAGCCACCGACAACGGCGCGGGGCGCACGGCTGAGGGGTGTCATGAGCAGGCTGAAGACGACGGATCGCGCGTACGACCTGGTGCTCTTCGGAGCAACCGGCTTCGTCGGGACGCTCACCGCGGAGTACCTCGCCGCCCATGCGCCCGAAGGGCTGCGCTGGGCGATCGCCGGGCGCAGCACCTCCCGGCTGGAGCAGTTGCGGGAGCGGCTGGCCGACGCCTGCGGCTCCGAGGTCGGGGTGCTGCGGGCGGACGTGGCCGATCCGGAGTCGCTGCGCGAACTCGCCCGCCACGCGCGCGTGGTGGCCACGACGGTCGGGCCGTACCTGACGTACGGCGAGGAGCTGGTCGCCGCCTGCGCGGACGCCGGCACCGACTACGCCGACCTCACCGGTGAGCCGGAGTTCGTGGACCTGATGTACGTCCGGCACGACGCACGCGCGCGGGAGACCGGCGCGCGGATCGTGCACGCCTGCGGTTTCGACTCCATTCCGCACGACCTCGGCGCCTACTTCACCGTGCGGCAGCTCCCTGAGGGGGTGCCGCTGACCGTCGACGGATTCGTGCGCTCCCAGGCGATGTTCTCCGGCGGTACGTTCGCCTCCGCGCTCAACCAGTTCGCGCGCGGCAGGCACATGATCTCCGCCGCCCGGGACCGCAGGCGGCACGAACCGCGGCTGATGGGACGGCGGGCCGCCGCGCCGCCGAGCGCGCCGCGGTTCGCCAAGGAGATCGGCGCGTGGGCACTGCCGCTGCCCACCATCGACCCGCAGGTGGTGCAGCGTTCGGCGCGGGCACTGGAGCGGTACGGTCCGGACTTCCGCTACCGCCACTACGCGGCCGTCGAGAGCCTGCCCGTGGCGCTCGGTGGGGTCGCGGCCGTCGGCGCGATTTTCGCGGCCGCCCAACTGCCGCCCGCGCGGCGCTGGTTGTCGGACCGGGTAAGGCCCGGGGAGGGACCGAGCGCGGAGCGGCGTGCGAAGAGCTGGTTCTCGGTGCGGTTCGTGGGCGAGGGCGGCGGGCGGCGCGTGTTCACGGAGGTCGCGGGCGGCGACCCCGGCTACGACGAGACGGCCAAGATGCTCGCGGAGTCCGCGCTCTGTCTCGCCTTCGACGACCTGCCGGAGTCGGCCGGGCAGGTCACGACGGCGGTGGCGATGGGCGACGCGCTCACGGAACGGCTCCGCGGGGCGGGCATCACGTTCCGGGTCGCGGCCACCCGCTGACCGATCCGCGGCGCGCTCGACAACGTCCTTACTGCGCCCATCCCGTGACCGTGTAGACCATCGCGCCGATCCAGGCGACGCCGGCGATCACGGCGAGGATCAGTGCGGCCAGGACGGCACGCTCGACGGGCTGGACAGGGCTGGCGGCGGGCTTCGCGGCACGGTGCGTTGTCATGGGGCCCAGCCTGCCGATCATGGCCGGGCCCCACATCCGTACACGTACTCAGAACTCCTACTCAGCACTCGTACTCAGAGCGGACCTTCGCAACGGCCTTCAGAGGGTCGCTTCCTTCAGGGCACGCCGGCAGAGGGAGTCGGCTCGCCGGGTCGTCTCCGGGAGGCGGTATGCGGGAGTGAGCGCGAGCGTGTGCGCGCAGGCGGTGTCGAGGCTCACCCGGTGGCCCACGGAGACGAACACCGGTTTGATGCCGGGCCGGGTGCGCAGGGCGCGGCCTACCTCCTCGTCGCCCGCGAGGAGCGGGGAGGCGCTGCCGCGCGGGGTGCCGGGCTCCTCGTAGGTGAACGTGAAGGGGTTCTTGGCGACCCCGATCGTGGGGAGCCCGGTGAGCACGCCGAGGTGGCTCGCGAGGCCGAAGCGGCGTGGGTGGGCCAGGCCGTAGCCGTCGCAGACGACGAGGCCGGGCGGGCACTGCAGCGCGTCGAGCGCGGCCAGGACGGTCGGGATCTCGCGGAAGGCGAGCAGCCCGGGAACGTACGGGAAGGAGACCTGTCCGACGGCGGTGGCCTCGGCGACGACGCCGAGGCTCGCCGCGTCCAGCACGACGGCCGCGGCCACGACGACGTCGCGCTCGTCGTCGTACGCCACGTCGACGCCCGTCACATAGCCGGTGCCGGGCGGCGGCCCGGGCTCGTCGCGCACCACCCTCCCCCGCAACTCGTCCTGGACGGCGCGGGCTTGCTCTTCGGTCGCGGGCCAGCCCGCGGGGATCGCTACGGTCGTCATGGTGAGGACGAGCGTAAGGGCCGGCCCCGGCCCGTGTGCTCGCGGGAGTACGCTCGCGATCATGTTTCTTCTCGAACTGACGTACACCGCACCGCTGGAGGCCGTCGACGCCGCGCTGGAGGCGCATGTCGGTTGGCTCGACGAGCACTTCGCGGCGGGCGTCTTCCTGACCGCCGGGCGCAAGAACCCGCGGGACGGCGGAGTGATCCTCGCCGTCGCGGAGAGCCGCGCGCGGATCGAGGAGATCAGCGCCGGCGACCCGTTCGTCACCGCCGGTGTGTGCGAGTACCGGATAACGGAGTTCGTCGCGGTGAAGACCGCGCCCGCCCTGGAGGCGTACCGGGAGACACTGGCCTGAGCCGGGTGCCTCCCGGTCGCCCGCCGGGTCACTTGCCGCCGAGGGCGCGCTGCAGCTGCTGCTTGTTCATGTCCGAGCGGCCGTCGATGTTGCGCCGCTTGGCCTCTTCGTAGAGCTGGTCGTACGTCGGCCCCTGCGAGCCCTTGCCCGAGCGCTGCCCGCCACGCTTGCCGGACGACATGTCCTGGGTGGACGTCTTGCTCGCGCTCTTCGACTCGCCGGAGCGGGCGCGCTCCTTGTTGACGGTGCGCGCGGCGATCTCCTCGGCGCGCTTGTTGCTCTCGCCCCGGTCTCGCGCACTCTCCTTGATGTGCTCGTACTGGCGTTCCCGCTTGGCGTTCGAACCGCGTGGCATGACCGGTCACTTCCTTTCGGGGTGCGGTCACGCACGAGTACCCGTTTTCGCCGGGAACATCATCAGCGCTCCAGCCGGGCCACCCTGCCCTTCTCACCGGAGGCCCAGCAGGCCAGGTCGGGGGTGCAGTCCACGGTGTCCCCGGATGACCCCGTGCTCGCGCAGCTTGCGTACGCGCTCGTGCGCGGCCCCGGCGGACAGGCCGACCTCCTTGCCCAGCACGGCGTACGACCGG
>NZ_JBEXDZ010000115.1:0-31648 GCF_040606085.1 Streptomyces sp. NPDC005485
CGCGCCGGAGGTCGACGCGGGTGCCGCAGGAAGCAATTGCACGGCGACTGGCCGAGGGATCGGGGCGCGACAGCAAGGCCTGGCGCTCGCCGTCCGCGCGTGGCGGTACGGCGGTGCCCCTGCGCTGTCCGTGTTCGAGGAGGAGTGGTCCCCGGCGGCGGATTCACTGGCACGCGCGCGTGCCGCCCTGGAGTCGGCCCGGGACGAGGACGAGCGGCCGCGGCTCAGCCCCTCCGGCAACCGCTGGAGCGTGGTCTGCGGACAGGCCCAGCTGCGCCGACGCTGACGCCGAACACCTAGAACACGCACAGTGCACGCGCGCGTGTGCCGTCCGACGACGGCCACGCGCGCGTGGTGCTCAGGTCAGGGGCTTGGTGAGCTTATGGTCACCGGCGCCGACGTCCCCGGAGAGACTGCAGGCGACGTTGTCGATGCCGATCTTGTAGCCGGTGGAGTCCGGGTACTGCACCAGCGTGCCGCGCACGGTGCCCGAAGGCTGCTTGGCCGCCTTGCGTTCCAGAGGCTTCTTGCACAGTGCCGACGCGGCCTTCTTGAGAGCGGCGTCGGTCGTGTAACTGCCTTCGAGCTCGGCCACCTTGACGACTTCGGCGTCGTGCGGCTTACCACAGGAGCGTTTGGTGGCCTGCCCTGGACGCTTGTCGTCGGTGTCGAAGCAGTCGCCCGACTGCAGTGAGTAGTACGGCACTTGGCCGCCGGCCGGCGACGGGAACAGTGAGTCCAGGTCGCTGGGCACCTGTGAGGGCAGCGAAGGCGTGATGCTGGGGAGCCCGGAGGGGATGCTCAGAGACGGAGAGGGAGAGCCTTTCGTGCTCCCGCTGCTCGCGGAGGGCGACTTCTTGTCGCTCGGCGAGCCGTTGCCCCGGACGGCCACCAGCACGACGGCAGCCACGACACCGACGGCCACGATCACGGCGAGCAGGATGAAAAGGCGGCGGCGCCCTCCGGGACGAGGCCCCCCTGGGCCACCGGGCGAGCCGGGAGGCTGAGGCGGCTGCCAGCCCCCACCCTGTCCCGGCGGGCCATAGCCACCGGGGGGTGGTCCGTAGCCCCCGGGCGGTGGTCCGTAGCCACCGGGGGGTGGTCCGTAGCCCCCGGGCGGCGGATCGTAGCCTCCAGGAGGCGGACCGAAGCCGCCACCCCCTGGAGGCGGGGTTCCTCCCGGCGGCCGCGGGGGCTGGGGCGGTAAGGGTGGCGTGGCCATACCGTCAAGAGTCGCCGCGAACCGGTCATGATGCGACCCCTGCGCGGAAGTTGATACGGACTCATGCCTTGGATCACATGATTCCGGATTTTCCGCGCAGAGATCGACAGAGCCCTACAGGGACACACGGCCTGGGGCCTGCCCCGGCCGGGGCGGGCCCCAGGCCCCCGCGCCCCTCGACGGCTCAGCCCCGCGCGGCCAGCAGGTGGTCCATCGCGAGCTGGTCGAGGTGCTCGAAGGCCATCCCTCGCGCGGCGGCCGCCTCGACGTCGAAGTCCTCGAAGGCCGAGCGGTCCGCGAGCAGTCCGGCCAGCCCCTCCGCCGCGGTGGGCTGCGCCAGTTCGTCGAGCCGGGAGGCCACAAGCGCCTGCTGCACCTCCGGGTCGGCCCGGAAGGCGGCCGCACGCTCGCGCAGGATCAGGTAGTTGCGCATGCATCCCTCTGCCGACGCCCACACCCCGTCGAAGTCCTCGGTGCGCGGCGGCTTGAAGTCGAAGTGCTTCGGCCCGGCGTAACCGGCGCTCTCCAGGAGGTCGACAAGCCAGAAGGCGGATCGCAGGTCCCCCGCGCCGAAGCGCAGGTCCTGGTCGTACTTGATGCCGGACTGGCCGTTGAGGTCGATGTGGAAGAGCTTGCCCGCCCACAGGGCCTGGGCGATGCCGTGCGGGAAGTTCAGCCCGGCCATCTGCTCGTGGCCGACCTCGGGGTTGACGCCGTACATCTCCGGGCGCTCCAGGCGCTCGATGAAGGCCAGGGCGTGACCGACCGTGGGCAGCAGGATGTCGCCGCGGGGCTCGTTCGGCTTGGGCTCGATCGCGAACTTGAGGTCGTAACCCTGGGAGATCACGTACTCGCCGAGGAGGTCGAAGGCCTCCTTCATGCGGTCCAGGGCGACGCGTACGTCCTTGGCGGCGCCGGACTCGGCGCCTTCCCGGCCGCCCCACGCGACGTAGGTCTGCGCGCCCAGCTCGACCGCCAGGTCGATGTTGCGGATCGTCTTGCGCAGCGCGTAGCGGCGCACGTCGCGGTCGTTGGCGGTGAAGGCGCCGTCCTTGAAGACGGGGTGCGTGAAGAGGTTCGTGGTGGCCATCGGCACGGTCATCCCGGCCGTGTCGAGGGCCTGGCGGAAGCGCTTGATGTGGGCCTCGCGCTCGGTGTCCGAGGACCCGAAGGGGATCAGGTCGTCGTCGTGGAAGGTGACTCCGTAGGCACCGAGCTCGCCCAGACGCTGCACCGTCTCGACGGGGTCGAGGGCACGCCGGGTGGCGTCGCCGAACGGGTCCCTTCCCTGCCAGCCGACGGTCCACAGGCCGAAGGTGAACCTGTCCTCGGGGGTGGGCTGGTAGTTCATGCCGCGGCTCCTTGCTAGCTCCGACTATTTCGTCATGGCGGTTAACAAATTAGTATGCGAAGGCATCTCTGGGAAGAGACGAAGTGCGAGAGCCGGGCCACGCCGGTCCGAAAAGCCCCACACCAGCACAGATCCCGCGAAGCCGCGGAAGAGGGAGAGCCCGATGTCAGCAGCCGAGGGTCCGCTCGTCGTCGGGGTGGACACATCCACCCAGTCCACCAAGGCCCTGGTCGTCGACGCATCGACCGGACGGGTGGTTGCGAGCGGGCAGGCCCCGCACACGGTCTCCACCGGAGCAGGCCGCGAGAGCGATCCGCGACAGTGGTGGGACGCTCTGTGCGAGGCGCTGCACCAGTGCGGTGACGCGGCGCGTGAGGCCGCCGCGGTGTCGATCGGTGGGCAGCAGCACGGGCTCGTCACTCTCGACGCCCAGGGCAGCCCCGTACGTCCGGCGCTGCTGTGGAACGACGTGCGGTCCGCGCCGCAGGCACGTCGGCTGGTCGAGGAACTGGGCGGCCCGAAGGCGTGGGCCGAACGCACCGGCAGCGTGCCGGGCCCGTCCTTCACGGTCACGAAGTGGGCCTGGCTGGCCGAGCACGAGCCCGAGGCCGTCCGGGCGACCGCGGCCGTACGGCTGCCCCACGACTACCTCACCGAACGCCTGACGGGCCAGGGCACGACCGACCGCGGTGACGCCTCCGGCACGGGCTGGTGGGCGTCGGGGACCGAGGCGTACGACGAGGAGGTCCTCGCCCACGTCGGCCTCGACCCGGCGCTGCTCCCCCGCGTCGTCCGCCCCGGCGAGGTGGCCGGAACCGTACGCGACAGGCATGACCTGCCCTTCTCCAAGGGCACCCTGGTCGCGCCCGGCACCGGCGACAACGCCGCCGCCGCGCTCGGCCTCGGCCTGCGCCCCGGCACCCCGGTACTGAGCCTCGGCACCTCCGGCACGGTGTACGCGGTCTCGACCCGGCGTCCCGCCGACCCGACCGGCACCGTGGCGGGCTTCGCCGACGCCCGCGGCGACTGGCTTCCGCTGGCCTGCACGCTCAACTGCACGCTCGCCGTCGACCGTGTCGCGGCTCTGCTCGGCCTGGACCGCGAGGCCGTCGAGCCGGGCCGGGACGTGACGCTCCTCCCGTACCTGGACGGAGAGCGCACCCCGAATCTTCCGCACGCCTCGGGACTGCTGTCCGGACTGCGCCACGACACCACCGGCGGGCAGCTGCTCCAGGCGGCGTACGACGGCGCGGTCCACTCCCTGCTGGGCGCCCTCGATCTGGTGCTCGACGCGGACGCCGACCGCTCCGCACCGCTGCTGCTCATCGGCGGGGGTGCGCGCGGCACGGCCTGGCAGGAGACCGTACGTCGTCTGTCGGGGCGCCCGGTCCAGGTGCCCGAGGCGAAGGAGCTGGTCGCGCTGGGGGCCGCCGCCCAGGCAGCCGGGGTGCTGACCGGCGAGGATCCGGCCGCGGTCGCCCGGCGCTGGGACACCGCGCGAGGTCCCGTACTGGACGCGGTGGAGCGGGACGAGGCGACGCTGGCCCGGATCGCCGGGGTACTCTCCGACGCAGCCCCGCTGCTGGAGCGCGAGCCCGACCAGCGCTGACGAAGACAATGGGCACGACAGCCCCGAGGGGCCCGGCCGGACGAGGATTGACGGAGGCATGACCGCACCGCTGCACGAGGACCGCCCGACCGGTTCCGGCCGCCGGCTGCCCGACACCCAGCAGGGCATGCGGCGCCGCAACCTGTCGCGGGTCATGCACACCGTCAGCGCCGAGGGGTCGCTGTCGCGGGCCTCCGTGGCCTCGCGCATCGGTCTGACCCGGGCCGCCGTCTCGACCCTGGTCGACGAGTTGATCCGCTCGGGGCTCCTTGAGGAGTTGGGCCCCGAGCGCCCCGGCCGGGTGGGCCGCCCCGGCTCGGCGCTCGCCGTCAGCGGGCACGGCCCCGCCGGGATCGGCGCGGAGGTCGGCGTCGACCATCTCGCCGCGTGCGCGGTCGATCTGCGAGGTCAGGTGCGGGCGCGTGCCGTACGCCACGGCACGAACCGCGGCCGACCGCCCGAGCCGGTGATCGAGGAACTGACCGGTCTGATTCGTCAGGTCATCGCCGAAGCGGACCAGGAGGGACTGTGGTCCGCGGGCCTCGCGGTCGCCGTGCCGGGCCTGGTGGCACGCGACGCCCGGACCGTGGTCCGCGCCCCCAACCTCGACTGGCACGACACCGACCTCGGCGCACTGTTGCCGCACGACCTGCCGCTGACAGTGGACAACGAGGCCAACTTCGGCGGCCTCGCGGAATTCTGGCTCGGCGACGCGATGCCACGCGACTTCCTCCATGTGTCGGCGGAGATCGGCATCGGCGCGGCGGTGGTCGTCGACGGACGGCTGCTGCGCGGAACACGTGGTTTCGCGGGCGAGCTCGGGCATGTCCCGGTCCGCCCGGAGGGACCGGAGTGCGCCTGCGGCGGACGGGGATGCCTGGAGCAGTACGCGGGCGAGGAAGCAGTCCTGCGCGCGGCCGGTCTGAAGCCGGGCACGGATCGTGTCGGCCTGCTGGCCGAACGAGCCGCCCATGGCGACACCGCCGTACGACGCGCCCTGCACGACGCCGGAACCGCGCTCGGCATCGCCCTCACCGGGGCGGTCAACCTCCTGGATCCCGAGACGGTCGTCCTGGGCGGCGAGCTGTCGGGCCTCGCGCCGTGGCTGCTGCCCTCCCTGGAAAGCGAGTTGGCGCGGCGCACGGCGGGTCCTGCCTGTGCTGTGTCCGTCTCACGGCTGGGGCCGGAGGGCCCGCTGCTGGGCGCGGCGCACTCGGTGGTGCGCGCGGTACTGGACGATCCGGCGTCGGTGGCGGGCCGCGCCTAGCGGTTCTCGCCTCGGGGTGCGCGGCACCCGTGTGCTCGCGCCTCCACTCTGCGCGGGGCTCGCGCCCTTCCGCCTTCATCCCGGGGTGTCCGGACTCTCGTGCGCCGGGCGGTCATTCACTCGACCGGGTGACGCAGTTGTCCACAGTTCCGGAGTTCTCCACCGTCGGACACCACACCCTTCCTGCTCAACCGGCAAGCGCCGTACCGTGATTCACGCGAGGCGCAGCCATCCGGCCGATCCACCGACCGCCCGTGTTCACAGTGACGAGACCTCGTCCACCGACCCTCGGCAGAGCGGAGCCGTACAGCCATGAGCGACCCCCGGATCCTGACCGTGCGGCCCGAACCGGGCGAATACGCGTGGACGTTCGGCGGTGCGCCGCCCGTGGCCCGCATCGCGCCGGGCACCGTCCTCGACCTGTACACGGAGGACTGCTTCGCCGGACGCGTGAGGTCGGAGAAGGACCTCGTGTCCGAGGTGTGCGAGTTTCCGTTCCTCAACCCGCAGACGGGTCCCTTCCATGTGGAGGGCGCGGAGCCGGGTGACACCGTGGCGGTCCACTTCGTGTCGATCGAACCGGCCCGCGACTGGGCGGCGTCGACGACGGTCCCCCTGTTCGGCGCGCTCACCTCCACGCACAGCACGGCCACGCTCCAGCCACCACTGCCGGAGACGGTGTGGATCTGGCACCTCGACCGAACGCGGCGCACCGCCCTGTTCAGCGCGCATGACAGTGACATCCGCATCGAGCTGCCCATGGATCCGATGCACGGAACCGTGGGCGTGGCGCCCGCGAATCTGGAGGTGCGCTCGGCGCTGGTACCGGACGCGCACGGCGGGAACATGGACACCCCGGAGATGCGGGCCGGCGTCACCTGCTATCTCGGAGTCAACGTCGAGGGGGCTCAGTTGAGCCTGGGCGACGGGCATGCACGGCAGGGCGAGGGCGAGACCTGCGGGGTCGCCGTCGAGTGCGCGATGAACACGGTGGTGGTCGTCGAGCTACTCAAGGGGATCGCCACGCCGTGGCCGCGTATCGAGTCCGACACGCACATCATCTCGACCGGCTCGGCGCGGCCTCTCGAGGACGCCTTCCGGATATCCCAACTCGACCTGGTGCAGTGGCTGGTGCGTGACTACGGATTCAGCGAGCTGGACGCTTACCAGTTCGCGACCCAGGCGGTCGAGTCTCCGCTCGCCAACGTCTGCGACACCAACTACACGTGCGTGGCCAAGATCCGCAAGGAGTGGCTGCCCGCGCGCGAGACCCATCGCGGGCTGCATGCCCAGCTGCGCGAAACGGCCGCGGCGCTCCGCCGCTGAGCCGGCCCGATCCGACGCCGCGGCACACCCGGCCACGGCTACCCCATACCGGCCTCCGAGATGGATACGGTGTTCCGGCACCGGCTGGGCGCGGCGGCTGCCGGACCCGGGCGCCGAGCAGGAGACACCGACTCGGCAGGCCTCAACCCCCCACCACCGAAAGGCAGATGCTCCATGGAGCGCGCCAGATCGTTCCCCAGCCGACGGCGGCTGTTGAAGGGCGCCGCCCTCGCCGCCATCCCCTATGCGTTACTTCCCGACACCCGGGCCACGGCGCAGGCCGCGGTCGTCGACTATCCACCGGCCGAATGGGCGCCGGCGAACACGTCCAACCGCACGGCATCGAACCGGCCGTCGAGCTACCCCGTCGACTACGTGATCATCCATGTCACACAGGCGACCTATCCGACCACCCTGTCCATCTTCCAGAACCCTCAGAAGAAGGTGTCCGCGCACTACGTGGTGCGCTCGGCCGACGGACATGTCGCCCAGTGCGTCCGTGAGCACGACGTCGCCTGGCACGCGGGGAACTGGGACTACAACACCCGCAGTGTCGGCATCGAGCACGAGGGCTGGGTGGACCAGCCCGCCTACTTCACCAACGCGCTCTACGAGGAGTCGGCCAAACTCACGGCCGCGATCTGCACGCGGTACGGCGTCCCCAGGGACCGCGCGCACATCCTCGGGCACTACGAGGTCCCGGGCACCGACCACACCGACCCGGGCCCGAACTGGGACTGGACCCGCTACATAAGGCTCGTCAACTTCGTCTGACCAGCCGTCCGCCAGGGTGCCGGAGTGTATGGGAGGAGCCAGGTGGTGCGGGTGACAAGTGGGCACCGCGGTCACCAGGCTTGTCCGCGCCCGCACCGGGAGTGACGATGGCTCCAGCCGTAACGCCCTCCGGGAGGACGAGTTGACCGATCCTTGGGTGGCCCTGGAACCGGGCGCCGACCCCGTCGAGCGGGTGCGGGCACTGCGCCGCGCCCACGAGACGTTCACCGAGGCGGGCACGGTACCGCGACCGGTGCGGTCCGTGGTGGCCGACTCGTGGCGGCGTTCGGCGCGGGCCGGGGTCGGACCCGACGGCACCGCGAGCGTCGAGCTCACCGATGGTGACCTGGGCTCGTACCGGGCGGAGCATCCGCTGGCGCGGGTGATGCCGCTGTTCCGTGAGCTCATGGGCACGTTCGCGGCGGACGGCGAGCATCTGCTGGCGGTGTGCGACGCGCAGGGCAGGCTGCTGTGGGTCGAGGGGCACCCGACGACGCGGCGGCGGGCGGACCGGATGAACTTCGTGCCGGGCGCGCGCTGGTCGGAGACCTCGGTCGGCACGAACGCGCCGGGTACGGCCGTCACCGTGGACCGGCCGGTGCAGGTGTTCGCGGCGGAGCACTTCATACGGTGCGTGCAGCCATGGACGTGCGCGGCGGCGCCGGTGCACGATCCGCGAACCGGGCGCGTACTCGGCGCGGTGGACATCACCGGAGGGGACGGGCTCGCGCATCCGCACAGTCTCGGTTTCGTCCAGGCGGTGGCGCGGGCGGCCGAGTCGCAGTTGGCGTTGCTCACACCGCCCGAAGCGGGCCCCGGCACGATCGAGCTGACGGCACTGGGTCGCGACGAGGCCCAACTGCTCGCCGAGGGGCGCAGGATCAGACTCAGCCGCCGGCACAGCGAGATCCTGGTGCTGCTGGCGCGGCACCCGGAGGGGATGACCGGCGACGAGCTGCTGTGCGCGCTGTACGAGGACGAGTCGGTGACGCCGGTGACCCTGCGTGCCGAACTGGCCAGGCTGCGCCGGCTGCTGGGTCCCGGCCTGCTGGTGTCGCGGCCCTACCGGCTCACGGCGGCGGTCGAGTCCGATGTGGCGAACGTGGAGCGTCGGCTCGCCACGGGCGCGGTCACGGCGGCCGCGTCGGCGTACTCCGGCCCGTTGCTGCCCGGTTCGGGGGCACCGGCCGTGGTGAGACTGCGGCGCAGGCTGGCCGACGGGCTCCGTACTGCGCTCATCGCCCGCAGCGATCCCGATCTGCTGGCGGACTGGGCGCGCGCGCCCTGGGGGGAGGACGACCTCGACATCTGGCGGGCGCTGGCCGCGGTGCGTCCGGCACCGGCCGTGCGCGCACGTCTGGACGAGCTGGAGTCGGAACAGACCGCGACCGCGACCTGGACACGCTCCGCGCCCGGCGCCCGGCCCCGCGTCGCGGTCCCGCACAGGCGCACGCCTCCGGCTCCGCGCTGACGGACGCCTCCCTCGGAAGCACCACGCAACACGCAACTGCCGTCTGTCACGCGGGAGGTTGCGCGGGGCGCCAGGACGAGCCCGAGGAACCCGCCGACCCGTCCGCCGCAGTCGAACCCACCCGTCGGCGCGGTGGGGGCAGCGGCGCAACGTGGTTGCAACGTCCACGTTCCTAGCCTCGCGGGGAGAGCTGTCCAACGGCGGGCAGCGCTTCTCCGGGAGGCAGACCAGCATGACTCGTTACACGGCGCCCGGCACCGACGGCGCGATCGTCTCCTACCAGGCGCGTTACGACCACTTCATCGGCGGCGAGTACGTGCCCCCGACGCGGGGACAGTACTTCGAGAACCCCAGCCCGGTGAACGGACAGCCGTTCACGGAGATCGCGCGGGGCACCGCCGAGGACGTGGAGCGCGCGCTGGACGCGGCCCACGCGGCCGCACCCGCCTGGGGCCGCACCTCCGTTACCGCACGCGCCGACGTGCTCCTGAAGATCGCCGACCGGATGGAGGCGAACCTGGAGAAGCTGGCGGTCGCCGAGAGCTGGGAGAACGGCAAGCCGGTGCGCGAGACGCTGGCCGCCGACATCCCGCTCGCCATCGACCACTTCCGGTACTTCGCGGGGGCGGTCCGCGCCCAGGAGGGCTCGCTCGGTGAGGTCGACGAGGACACCGTCGCGTACCACTTCCACGAGCCGCTCGGCGTCGTCGCGCAGATCATTCCGTGGAACTTCCCCATCCTGATGGCCACCTGGAAGCTCGCCCCGGCACTGGCGGCGGGCAACGCGGTCGTGCTCAAGCCCGCCGAGCAGACCCCGGCGTCCATCCACTACTGGATGAGCCTGGTGGCGGACCTGCTGCCGCCGGGGGTGGTGAACGTCGTGAACGGGTTCGGCGTGGAGGCGGGCAAGCCGCTGGCGTCCAGCCCGCGGGTGGCGAAGGTCGCCTTCACGGGTGAGACCACGACAGGGCGGCTGATCATGCAGTACGCCTCGGAGAACATCACCCCCGTCACGCTCGAACTCGGCGGGAAGTCCCCGAACATCTTCTTCGAGGACGTCTGGTCGGCTGACGACGACTTCCGCGACAAGGCGCTCGAAGGCTTCACGATGTTCGCGCTCAACCAGGGCGAGGTGTGCACCTGTCCCTCACGGGCGCTCGTCCAGCGCGGCCACTACGCCGAGTTCATGGAGGCGGCCGTCGCCCGCACCGAGCAGATCAGGACCGGTCACCCCCTCGACACGGACACGATGATCGGCGCCCAGGCCTCCAACGACCAGCTGGAGAAGATCCTCTCCTACCTCGACATCGGCCGGCAGGAGGGCGCGAAGATCCTCACCGGTGGCGAACGCATCGAGCACGACGGCGAGTTGAAGGGCGGCTACTACGTCCAGCCGACGATCTTCGAGGGCGACAACCGCATGCGGATCTTCCAGGAGGAGATCTTCGGCCCGGTCGTCTCCGTGACGTCGTTCAACGACTTCGACGACGCCGTCAAAATCGCCAACGACACACTGTACGGCCTCGGCGCCGGCGTATGGACCCGCGACATCAACACCGCCTACCGCGCGGGCCGTTCCATCCAGGCGGGCCGCGTCTGGACGAACTGCTACCACGCCTACCCGGCCCACGCGGCGTTCGGCGGCTACAAGGGCTCGGGAATCGGCCGCGAGAACCACAAGATGATGCTGGACCACTATCAGCAGACGAAGAACGTTCTAGTTTCTTACAGCCCAAAGAAACTTGGGTTCTTCTAGGGCCTGAAGTCGGTTGCCTGGAGGCGTCGTTGCGCTCCAGGCAACCCAACACCGTGGCCACCCTACGCGACTATCATGTCACTTTGCGTCACAGTTCATGCCCCGACCGAAGCGGTCCTGGACCAGCCACGGGCCAAACGGCACCCCTGTGGCACCTTCCGAGGGGTGTCTCCAGCGCGACAGTGAGTCTCGCGAATGACGATGCCAATTCGGTTCACGGAGTGTTCCTCAAGCTCGCCTGCTGCCTGATCACCCACCGTCGGATCCGGGTGCTGTGCTGACCCGTCAAGGGCAGTCAACCGGACGCCCTCGCTCCCTTCAGCGGCTCGGAGCGCAGGAAGCTGCGCATCTCTATGGCGAGTTGCGCATGCCCTCCCCACGATCGTGATTCGTCGTCGCCTCGAAATGCCACTAGTCGTCGGGGAGGCGGTCGCGCAGTCCCCAAGTCAACTGCACGCACTGTCCCGTGTGCTCAGCGGACAGCGTCAGGTCCCGTTCCAGCGATCGCCAGGCCCCGGGAACCGCTCCACCCACGGAACTCTTCCGACAGCTCGGGTTGCGTCCAGGGAAGTGGTGTATGGGTTTGAGCTGATCCGGGGGTTTGCTCCGGCGTCTTGATGAGGCCCGCAATAGATGAACGGCCACCGGCTGATCTTCGAGGTGCCGAAGCCCGAAGGAGATCAGCACGATGACAGCACCCGACAGTGTGCCCCTGCACGCCCTCGCCGAGGACAACCTCGCCGCGGCGAGTCCGATCTGCTGCGCCGCAATAATCAACGTTCGCCGACGCGCTCATGTCCGCGGAGGCCGATGCCCTCTGCAACGCCGAATACGGCCAGGTCAGCGACGAGCGAGTCCCCCACCGCAACGGATATCGCCCGGGCGAGTGGGACACCCGGACGGGCACCGTCGAACTCGCCATCCCCAAGCTCAGGTCCGGCAGTTACTTCCCGCGCTGCCTGCTGGAGCGCCGTCGGCGGGCCGAACAGGCCCTCATCAGCGTGGTCGCCACCGCCTACCTGCTGGGCGTGAGCACGCGCAGGGTCGCGAAGTTCGCCGAGTCCCTGGGCGTTACCCAGCTGTCGAAGTCCCAGGTGAGCGCGATGGCCAAGCACCTGGACGAGCAGGTCGCCGCGCTCCGCAACCGCCCCCTGGACGCCGACCCCTACGCGGTCGTCCGGGTCGACGCCCTCCCGCAGAAGGTCCGCGAGGGCGGCCGGATCATCAACGTCCACGCACTGATCGCGGTCGGCGTCAATGCCGACGGGCATCGCGAGATCCTCGGCCTGGACGTGGCCACCGCCGACGACGGCGCCGGCTGGCCGGCCTTCCTGCGCTCCCTGATCGCCCGCGGCCTGTCCGGCGTCCAACTGGTCATCTTCGACGCGCACATGGGCATGGTCAACGCGCTCGGCGCCACCCTGCCGGGCTCGTGCTGCCGGCGATGTCGTACTCACTACGCCCGCGCGCTGCTCAGCCAGGTGCCCAAGTCTGCCCAGCCGTGGGTGGGCACGCTGCTGCGGACCGTCTTCGAACAGCCCGACACCGACGCCGTGAAGGCCCAGATGCGGCGGCCTCGGATTACCGCGCCTGCTTTCTCGGAGCTGTCTCTTGCTTTTCTCGAATTCCGCAGGGGTTCAGGCACCATCGGGCGTTCCTGGCCTCGGCGCCCTCTCTCCTGCGCTCTCTTCGTTCAGGCGGCCGACCGCCCACGGCAAGAGTTCCTTCGCCAGAGCAAGGCTGAACGGCCTGGCCAGTGAGCGGAGTTCGGCGCAGGCCGTGGGACCGAGCGTGAGGTACGGGAGGGCGGCCAGCCTGTCGGTGGTGTGCTCGATCTCCGCCCTGCGCCGCGCCCCTTCCTCGGTCAGCGCCAGGTCCGGTCCGTCGTCGAGCCATCCGCGCTCACGTAGGCTCTGCACGGCCTCGCCCCACTGCTGCGGCGGCCATGCCCTCGAGTCGCGCAGGACCCCTGCACCGACGTCGCCTGCGGCGGCATGCGTGACGAGAGCTTCGATTCCGCTCAGTTGGGCGGTCAGCAGTGCCCCCACATGACCGTCGCCACGGAACTCCCTCAGCAGAGTCTGCGCGTGCCAGAGCACGAGGTGGGGCTCGCTGGGCCACGACAGTGCGGCGTGCGCGGCGAAAAGTGGGCGGCCTTGCGGGTGGTGCACAGTCACTTCCGCTGCGGTACGCGCCAGTTCCGCCGCGCGGGCCATCGCCGGTGAGAAGACCTCCGCGCCGAGGATGCGGCGGAGCGTGGCATCGATCCCCGCGAGCCGGGCAGCGGTGAACTGCTGCGGCGTAGCGGCCTCCCATGCCGCGGGTATGGCCCGGCGCACCAGTTGTGGATTGAAGTTGTAGAACGTGGCGATGACCACCTCCGCCGAAGCCGCGCCGAGCGCGGCCGAACGGGACGCGAAGTACCCCGTCCTGGCGTCCACGCCCAACTCGCCGTACCGGCCTGCCGCTTCGAGCGAGAAGTAGACGGCCCCGTGGTAGGGCTCGAGGGTTCTCCAGGTCTCGCGCGCGTAGGCGAGGCTGTCGCGGGTCAGGTTCTGCGCCTGCGTCATGAGCGGCTCTCCGTCCTGTTGCGGATGAAACGTTGGTGTTCATCGAGCACATGAAGGCGGCGGGACAGACACCCCGCGATACGTACCGCTTGGTCGGTATGCTATCGGAGTGCGGCTCCGGCGACTACTGCCCTGCCGCCAGTTCTCCGCCGCCTGTCCACGAAGACCAGGACGACGTAAACCCGCCCTAGAAAGCGGAGTTGGCGAACCAGTGACTCAGCAGGTCGTCGTCTCCGTCACGTGCGAAGCTCGCCGCGTCGTGGTGGAGTCGGCCGTAGACGAGCAGCAACAGATCGGCGGCGGTTCCATGAACGGTCGAGTCGGCGGTTTCGGCAGCACCAGGGTTCGTGTCGAGCCCGAAGCCGTCGGGCCGCAGGCGGACAAGCCAGTTTTCCTCACCGTCGGTCGCGCGGAAGCGGATGGCCTTGTCGGGACCGCGCAGGTTGGCGACGTGGGGCGCGAAGGAGGTGGCGAAGGGCAGATTGACGAGGAACTCGTCGACCCCGTCCACGGCCGACGGGCGGTCGATCGTGGGCCGGCGGCCCAGGGCCAGTTCGGCGTCGACCCGGTGCAACAGGGTCTCGAAGAGCATCCGGCGTGCCCAGAAGCGGGCGTGCTGATCGACGCCCCATGCCCACATGGGCAGGTCCGGGTCAGTGGCCGCGAAGGCTTGCGCTGCCACGGTCGCACTGTCGGTCAGCCAATCCGGGTACTCTTCCCGCCGCTCCGGGAGCCGCAGGTCCACCTCCCGCGTGCGCGGAGGCTCCTGGATGCGCGCGTGCAGAAGACTCGAGAACCAACGCTGGACGCCACCGGTGTGCTTGACCAGGTCTGCCAGTGTCCAACCGGGACAGCTCGGCACGGCGGTCGTCAGGTCGGCATCCTGGAGGGCTGCGACGAGTCGGGCGGTCTCCACCGCGATCGCGGCGCGGTGGTCGACCAGCGCGGGTCCGTGTGCGGGGCGGTCCAACGAGTTCATCGTGGGAGCCTTTCTCTGGGTGACGGCTTGGGGTGACCCCGGGTCGGCCGCCTGCAGGCGGCAGAACCTGTCGCCCTGCAGGCGCTCAGCGGCGGGTGCCGACACCTATGGCTTCACGACCCTCTCGATGGTCGCACCCGCACGCGCGCCCCACCCGCACGGGGATCCCTCGCCGTCCGTCTGGCCCACTTCGCTCGCGCCGCGTACTTCACGGGCACGAGCGGCATCGTGGTGAAGGGGCCGGCCGGCATGACGGGCGGGAGGCTGAACCTCGGAACGGTCAGGGGCGACGGCGACGCCTCCGGCCAGACGCTTGACCCACCGGGCGACGCAGCTGGACGGACGTGGCCGGCACGTCGCCGACGGCCAGCAGGGCGCGGGCGGTGTCGGTCGCCGCGCGGGTCCGGCGCTCTGGTGCGGGCAGCACGGCCGGCAGAAGGCCGGCGGCGTACGGCCAGGGCGCGGTCGACGTCGCCGAGCTCTCGGTGGATCCCGACCCTCGATGCCCGGAGTACGTCTCTTTTCAGCCACGCCTCTATATCGTCCCTGCACGGAAAGGTACTTCCGTACAGGAGCATGCACCTGACATCTTGCATCCACCACTCGTTTCGTACGGCCCGGCCGGTGCCCTCAGCACGGCCGGGCCGTTTCCGGAGGACGCATTGATACCCCACATATCCAGCCGCCCCAGACGCACGCTGGTACTGGCAGCCACGCTCGGCGCCGCCCTCGCGTTCGGCGCCCCGGGAGCCCTCGCGGGCACGCTCCCCGTCGCCCCCTCCACCTCGCCGGCCGCCAAGGCCCACGCTCCGGCCGCCGTACCGGCTGCCCAGAGTGCGGCCTGGGTGGCCGGCACCCGTGCCTACCTCGTGATCACCGCCCCCGGTGACAGCTCGGCGGTCCGCTCCGCGATCGCGGCCAACGGCGGCACCGTCTTCTCGAACTTCGACGCCATCGGCGTGATCGTGGCCCACTCGGCGTCCAGTGGATTCGCCGCCACCATGCGCGGCGTCGCCGGCGTGCAGCAGGTCGGCGCCACGCGTACCTCGGACGTCCCCGCCGACGCCTACAACCCGGCGCTCCCTGCCAATCCGGCCCAGGCCTCGACCCCGGCCGGAGAGCCGGTCCGGGCCGACATGAGCCAGATCAAGGCCGACCAGGCCTGGGCCGTGAACCCGGGCTCCGCCTCCGTCAAGGTCGGCATCCTGGACACCGGTGTGGACGACCAGCACCAGGACCTTGCGCCCAACTTCGACGCGGCCGACTCGGTCTCCTGCGCCTACGGCAAGCCCGACACCCGTGCCGGCGCCTGGCGGGACGTCGACACGCACGGCACCCACGTAGCGGGCACCATCGCCGCGGCCAAGAACGGCAAGGGCGTCGTCGGCGTGGCACCCGGGGTGAAGGTCGCCGCGGTCCGGGTCGCCGAGCCGGGCAACTCCTTCTTCTTCGCCGAGAACACCATCTGCGGCTTCGTCTGGGCCGGTGACCACGGCTTCAAGGTCACCAACAACAGCTACTACACGGACCCGTGGCAGTTCAACTGCCCGGACAACATCGACCAGGCCGCCATCATCGAGGGCGTCAAGCGCGCCCAGGAGTACGCCGAGGGCAAGGGCTCCCTCCAGATCGCCGCCGCGGGCAACGAGAACTACGACCTCGCCCACAAGACCACCGACTCCGCGAGCCCGAACGACTCGACGCCGGTCACCCGCACCATCACCAACGCCTGCCTCGACATCCCGACCGAGCTGCCGGGCGTGGTCACGGTCGCGGCCAACGGCACTGGCGTCACGAAGGCCTCGTTCTCCAACTACGGTCAGGGCGTCATCGACGTCGCGGCGCCGGGCAGCAACGTGTACTCCACCGTCCCTGGCGGCGGCTACGGCAGCAAGAGCGGCACCTCGATGGCCACCCCGCACGTGGTCGGCGTGGCGGCACTCATCGCCAGCGCCAACCCGGGCATCACCCCGGCGCAGCTCCGCGCCAAGCTGGCCGAGCAGGCCAACGACATCGCCTGCCCCTCGGACAGCCGCTGCACGGGCACGACGGCCAACAACTCGTTCTTCGGCGAGGGACAGGTCGACGCCCTCAAGGCCGTCGGGGCCACCCCGCCGCCCGGCAAGTACTTCGAGAACCTCGCGGACTTCGCCGTCAACGACAACGCGACCGTGGAGAGCCCGATCGCCGTCACCGGCGTGACCGGTAACGCCCCGGCCACCCTCAAGGTGGGTGTGGACATCAAGCACACCTACATCGGTGACCTGAAGGTCGACCTGGTGGCGCCGGACGGCACCGTCTACACACTGCACAACCGTGCCGGCGGCAGCGCCGACAACATCGCCCAGACCTACACCGTGAACGCCTCCTCGGAGGTCGCGAACGGCACCTGGAAACTGCGCGTCAACGACAACGCCGCCTCCGACACAGGCAAGATCGACGCCTGGAACCTGACCTTCTAGCTGTATTGATCACGAGCGTTGTCAACGCGGGTCGGTCTCGATCGTGACGCGCCCCACCGGAGTTCTTCGGCTTTCGAGCGCCATCACGTCGGCTTCGTACGGCGGCGTCGTCACGGCGTCACTCCGTCTCCCGCGTAGAGGTGACCGCCGGGGTTGGCGGGGTCCGCGATCAGCAGTACCTGATCACCGGCGCGGGGGATGCGCAGTTTCGAGACGATGGTCTGGAGCGTGACCGGGTCGGCGGTGGCCCCGGTGAGCTGGAGAACCAGGTCGACGACCGGGTCGTAGTTGACCAGCTTGCCGGTGTCGCTGATCGACACGACGACGGCGGGGATCGTCGGTACGCCCATGGCGAGCAACTGCCGCACGGTGGCACCGGAGTTGTACGTGCCGAGCGTCTGCTGGAGCTTGGCGTAGTCCTCGCCGCCGAGCGTCGCGCGCGTCATACGGCCGTAGAAACCCTTGCCGCCGGCCATCTGCTCCACGATCTTTGCGGCCTTCTCCTCGCGGCTCTTGCCCTTGCCGAAAATTCCCATGCTGTGCCTGCCCTTCCGGTCCGTTCTGCCTGGTGGTGTGGACGTTAGGAGGCGGGCAGCGCCTACCGATCCCAGGTTCGACCACCAGTTCCCCCAGGACGTACGCTCTGCCCATGCCGTCCCCGAGCCAGCCGTCGACCGGTGAGCGCCGTCCGCGCGCCATGGTCATCGACGGGGCTTGGCGCGGCCTCGGGCCGGGTCCCCAGGCGCTGAGCGGGCCCGGTGGCGCGCCGCTGACCCGGACGGTCAAACTGATCGTGCTGCCGCTGATCGTCCGGCCCGCGCTGCGTCCGGAGCTCGCCGCCGACTTCGTCGACGCGCAGGGGGCGGAGCAACTCGACGCGCTGATACGGGAGTCCGGCGCGGTTCTGGAAGCGACGGCACGGTGGTTCACGCTGCTGAAGAAGACCCGCCGGGCGCTGGGGATCGTGGCAGGCAACCCCCAGGACCTGTATTTCCAGCGGTGCTTCGAGCTGGCGAGCGAGCATGGGGCGCCGGGGCCCGGCGCGGACGCGGTGGCGAGGGCGGTACTCGAAGACGTCGTGGACGCTTCCGGCGGACGGACGGTGGAGGCGCTGAAGGAGCATCTGGCGGACGCCGTCCGGCGCGCCCGGCTCGACGCCGAGCTGGCAGCGGCGTGGGACGCCCGCGAAGCAGTACCGGGCGCCGCCGATACGGGCCTGGCGGCCGAGGTTCTCGAGGCCTGCGGTGCGGCGGGGGCTGATTCGCCGGCCTTCGCAGTCATGGTGCGGGCCGGGCACGGCAGCCTGCTCGGGCGATTCCTGTGGGCGGCGCACCCGGCCGACGTCTGGCACCGCGCCGACGTACCCCCGCACCTCGGACTGACCGCGCACCACGTGCCCCCACGCCCCGAGGTCGGCGTGAGCGCCTCGACCGCCACCCTCCCCGCGCCGTTCGACCGCACACTCTTCGAACGGCTCTTCACCGTGCTCCAGGCGTCGACCCACCGCGAGCAACTGCCGACCGTGCAGGAGCTGGTCCGGCGGGAGGTCGACCGCAGCTGCGCCCCGCTGGGCCTGTACGACGAGAGCCTGCGCGTCACCGTCGTGCTCGGCGGCCGACTCGCGGTGGGCCTCGATCCGCTGGGTCTCGATCCGCTGAGCGCCGGAACCTCCGTGGCGGGGTCGACGGCGGCGCACCGCATCGTCAACAGCCGCTGGCAGCGGGAGGCTTCGGTCCTCCGAGCCCGCAGGATGACCGTCTCCCCCCGCCCCGACCCGGACGGCGGTGTGCTGAACGCCCTCGCCCAGGACCTGCGCACCCCGTGGGCCGCGTACATGCGGCGCCTCTGGGTACGGCTGCACGGGCGCGACGTCCGCGACGCGGCACTGCCCGACGCGGCATCGGCCTGGGGCGTGCTCGACGGGGTCGCCCGCTCGGTGATGATGGACCACCGCGCACGAGTCCGTACAGCGCTGCGCACTCTGTCGGCGGCCGCCGCGCCCGCCGTCGAGCCGAGGAGCGCGTGATGCCTGAACGGCGCTGTGCCATCACGCGAGCCGAGGACAACACCGTACGCATCGCGGGACCCTCCGCCGGTCCCCCCTTCACCCGGGCCGTTCTCGAAGTCGCGGGCGCCGTCCTGACCTGGCCCCTTCTCGGCCCAACAGGTTTTCCGGCAGCGGAGATTCACGACGTGGGGCAGGCCCAGCAGTGGCTGTGGGCGGTCTACGGTGAGCGCACGGCCGCCGCTGTCGACGCCGTCGCGTCGGGAACTTCGGCCGCCGAGCTGACGCTGCCCGAGCAGCCGACCGCTCTCGCCGAGGGTGCCGCCCGCCTCGCTTTCGGGCACTGGGCGGCCCGCTGGTGGCCGACGTCGTACCTGGACGGGATTCCCGCGCTCGAACGGGACGTGTTGGGGCTGGAGTTGGCCGCGCTGACCCACGAATGCCAGCAACTCATCGACGAGTCCGGGGCGTTGGAAGGTATCGATCTACTGGAGGAGCACCTGGGCGCGCTCGACCCGCTGATCCGTTGGCGGCAGTCGGGGGCCCCGCCTCGCCAACTGGACCGAGTCCTAGGGCTGATCGACGACGCGGCCGACAACGTCGGGCTGGACGGGGAGGCGCTACGGCGCCTCCGGTCGGCCCTGGAACAGGACCAGGGGCCGACCGCCGCGCCGCTACACCTCGCCGAACTCTTCGTGCAGCAGCAGGAGTTCGCTCTCGCAGCAGGTGGTCTCCGCCCCGCGGCCGGCCGCGTGATCGCCCGGGGCTCGGGGACCAACGACTGGTGCCGCTATCCTCCCGGCTTCGTCGACGCGGCCGAGGAAGCCGTGTCCTGGACGGCGTACGCGCTCGGCGCCGGGCGGCGGATCGAGGTCGAGGTCGTCGCCGACATCGCGGCCCCCGTGGGCGGGGTGCACCTGGCGGCGGAGGTCCAGGTGGACGGCAGCCCGCCGAACCGCGTTGCGCTGGCCAGGCGGGACGACGTGTGGACCGGCCGGGCGGACCTGGACATCCCGGCCTCGACTGCACCGAGCATCGAAGTCGGTGTCCTGCTGCCGGGGTTCGACCCGGGACCGGGTGCCGATGACGGTGCGGCACGGGAGGCAGTACGAGCCCTGGCCCGGCACCGGCTCAGCGTCGCGGCGGCACCGCACGACAGCACGGCCGCACACCCGGCCCCGTTCCTCGCCGAGATCGCGGCTGCCGCTGCCGTGGAGGAGGACTTCTAGCCCATGCCGGAAGACCCTGAAGACGCAGCGGAACAGGAAGAGCAGGCGGCGGGGCTCAGCTACGGCGAGCCCTTCGACAGCAGCTTCGCGCTCGCCGAGCGCCATCAACTCACCCCGGATCTCCCGGCAGCGCTGGCCGTCTACGGCGAACTCCTCGCCCTGGCCGAGTCGTTCGAGGACTCTCCCGACGTACAACTGCTGCGCGGGCACCTGTTGTCCGACATCGGGTCGGTTCAGCTCGCGGTCACGGATCTGCCCGGGGCGGCCCTGTCCATAGGGCGGTCCCTCGATCTGGTGCGGGGCATCGCGTCCGTGCCGATGGGACCGAACGGCCGTCGGCTGTGGCTGGAGGTCCTGCTGAAGACAGTGCTGGCCAGGGTCGAACTGTTGCGCAGGACCGGGCAGTTCGACGAGGCACAGAAGGCGATGGACGAGGCGACGGCCCTGTTGTCGGAGTTCGACGACATCGAGGGGCTGCGCACCGCCGAGATCGGCCTGAGCCGGGTGCATCTGCTGATGGACCGCAGCGCGTGGGGCGCGGCCGAGGAGCTGGCCTCCGCGCTGCTGGCCGACGCGCCGCCGACTGAGCCGTATCTGCTGGACTGTCTGGGAGTCGTCTGCGCCTCGACCGTGCGGTTCGAGCAGGCGGAGGACTACTTCGCCCGCGCGGAGGAAGCCCATCTGAGACTGGGCCACCACGCGGGGCGCCAACAGGTGCTCTCCCACCGGGCGTACGCGGCGCTGCAGGCCGGCAACCTCGACCGCGCGGAGGAGTTGTACTCCGAGGCCGCCGAGATCTTCGAACAGCAGGGCCAGGCCGCGGACTTGGCGGTCTGCGAACAGGCCCGTGCAGCCATCGCCGCATACCGCGGGGACGCGGCCGGCGCCGCCGCTCTGACGGCGTCCAGCCTGGCCCGCTTCCAGCAGGTCGGCGCCTCGATCGCCGCCGCCGACACCATGCTGATGGGCGCCCGGCACGCGTACGAGCGGGGCGACATCGACGAGATGAAGCGGCTCGCCCAGGGCGCGCGTGACGTGTACCAGGAGCGCGGGGTGTTCGAGCGGTGCGCCCAGGTGGACCTGATGCTCGCGCGAACCCTTGAGGACAACCTGAACCGGACCGACCACGGCGTCCACGAACGCACCTCGCTCGCCAATGCGCTCTCCCTCGCCCTGCCCGCCGCCCTGACGCTGGAAGCGGCCCGCTACGACTTCGCGACCGCCCACGCCCGCAGCCAATGGCTCCAACTGGCAGACGAGGCCATGCAGTTGGTCTTCCGTCTGGCCCTCCGCAGCAACGACCAGGGGCTGATCTTCGAGCTGGTGGAACACCGGTGCGCGGGCGCCTCCCTGGCGCTGAGCCGTACGTCCACCGCCGGCAAGGCAGCGGCGGTCTTCCCGGACGCCGCCATGAAGACGTACGCCCCCGATGGCGACGCTCCCCTGGCACTGGGCGGCATCGCGGCCGAGGCCGCCGCCTCCGTCGGCCTGCGAGTGGCACCACCACCGAAGGTCGTGATGTCGGCGGAGGCGGGCGGCCGTACCGCGCTCCAGGAGTACGTCCAGGCAGCCGAGTTCCGCTATCACCGGCGGATCGTGAGCGAGGATGAGGTGCCGTTCTGTCCGCCGACGATCTGACCGACGCGAACCGTCCGGTGGTCCAGGTCCGCCTCGCCGACGCCGGTGACCTGCACATGACCTGGACGTGGGCCCGCGGGGCCCAGGGCTTCGGCACCGGGTACACCCCGGGGCAGGACGTGGACGAGGCCATCCGCGCGCTGGCCGCCGAACTGCCCGGCGGCGGCACGGAAGGCATGCGGCGCGCGTTCGAGCCCGGCGCGCTGGCCACGTACGAGGAAGAGCGCCGCCTCTCCCGCATGCTGGCCGAGGTGCTGTGGCCGGCGAGTCTGACCGACCAGATCCGCCAGGTGTCCGCCCACCTGGGCCGTCCGCTGATGCGGCTCCAGCCCTCGCCCCGGGTCGCCCAGGTCCCGTGGGAGCTGCTCGCCGTGGACGGCGCCGACACCGACGTACGGCTGATCGACCTCGTGGACATCGCCACCACGGCACCGGCATCGCTACGACGGGCAGGCACCACCCCGACCGGTCAGGACCCGGACTCGGACGCCGTGGTGCTCGTCCTGGACCCCCGCGTCCCCGGCTTCCGCGCCGACTCCCCGCTCGGCTCGGTCCTGGGGCAGCCCGGCTCGGACCCGGCGCTGCTGTCCCTCGTACGGCGCAGGCTCGACGCGGGCACCGTCGTACCGTCCGTCGCCACCCCCGCCGAGGCCTTCCGCCGTACCGACCTCGACCGCGACTGGCTGGGCGAGGCGCTGCGCAAGGGCGCCCGTCGCCTGATGTACGTCGGTCATGTCAGCGGCGCCCCCGTCGAGGGCGGGCAGAGCGAGGATGTCACCCTCCATCTGTGTTGCGGCCCGGAGACCGCGGGGATGACCGAACCGGTGCGCACCCACCGCCCGTTGTCCGCCAAGGACCTTCTTCTGGGCACGCTCCCGCTGCGCGCGGACGGCGTGCCGGGCGCTCGACTCTGGCCCGCACCGCCACGCGTCGCGCTGATCGCCTGCGAGAGCGGCGGCGATCTCCGTTTCGCCGAGTCCTTCGGCCTGGCGACGGCGATGATCTACAACGGTGCCCAACTGGTCACCGCCACCCGCTGGGTGCTCCCCACCAGCTTCGCCTTCCACCGCTTGGCCGGTCTGCCGGAGTCCGTACGGCCACTCACGGAGGCCGTGGTCGCCGTGGACGCGGCCCACGAGGACCACGACCCGGTCCGCCATCTCGGCGCCTGGCAGCGACAGCAGCTCGACCTGTGGCGCGCCGGCGGCCGGATCGAGCACTCGCCCCTCCTGTGGGCGGCCCTGACCTGCATCGTCAGGTGAAGGGCCAGGGGTGGTGGAGGCAGTAGCCGCCCAACCCGATCGCGGCGATCCCGGTGACCAGCAGGGTGGCGACGAACCTGATGTGGAACGTGCGCTCGCGGCGTTCGTGGTCGGGATCGGCGGTGAGGAGGGACGGGTCGGCGGGCGCGTAGCGGAGGGGAACGTCACGGCCGAGGGATCGTGCAACGTCCCGGATGCCCTGCGTGCACAGCGCGGTGACCTCGACGCCCTCGTGGGTGGTGAAGGCGACGACGGAGGCGTGGCTGACGCTCTCGCCGCCTTCGCCGTCGGAGTGGACGTCCCTGGTGACGGCGACCACGCGGCCCTGGACGGTGACGCCTGCGGCCAGTTGAGCGGCGCGGGCGCGGGCGTACTCGCCGTCCCGGCTCAGCGCGACGACGAGGAGCAGCAGGCCACCGACGCAGATCATCCCCCACTGCCAGCCCCACGTGAAGAACGACTGGACGACCAGGCCCAACACCAGCAGGATCACCATGCAGTTCGGCCCGCCGGTCCCGGAGGTCCGCCCCTCGCTGTCCAGCATGAGATGGAAACGCTCCGGCCGCCGCCGCGGAAACCGGACCGGGAACTCCTGCCCCACCCAGGCCACTTGCACCCGGTCGCCGCGCTTGTTCTCGTGGCGCAGCCTGAACTCCCGCCCGGTGCCGGGGTCCTGGTACACGATCGTCACCGGTATCCCGTGGTTCCCTGACTCACCGTGTCCTGGCGGATCCACCTCCACGACCCGAGCCGTCACCCACACCGCCCGCTGCGGCCGGGTCAGCCCGGCCAGGGAACACGCATAGCCCACCAACGCCAGCCCAGCGGGCACCGTCCACCACAGCCCGAGCATCTTCTGCAGGTCCATGCGGCGAGGCTTCCGCTGCCGGGACTCCTACCGATCCCAGGTTCGGGTCGGCCGACCCTCCCATTCGATCCGGCCGGCCGACGCGAGGCAACAGCTCATCACAGCATCGAGCGAGCAGGTCGTCGAAGCGCTTGTCGATCGGCAGCGCAGGGGCCCGGAATGGGAGCCGGTCGAAGGCGGCTGGGGACGCGGAACCCACGAGGAAACCCCTAAGTAGGTGAGCAGGGTGAGTGCGCTGATCGAAGCGCTTCGACGCTGCCACCGCGCCCCGCGAACTGTCAACGGCTTTGCGCCAAGCAATTTTCCCACTTGTTGTCCCCTTGTTTCGCGAGAAACATGTCATTAACGTTCGCCGCCAGGTGAAGCGCTTCGACAGCACCACACCCAACAAGTCCCCCCGCCCGAAGGGCCAGTCATGACCTCACCCCGTCTCCCCGACCGCCTGGGCGGACTCGCGTTCGGTGGTGACTACAACCCCGAGCAGTGGGACGAACCGGTCTGGAAGGAGGACGACGCACTCATGCGCCGGGCCAGGGTCAACCTGGCCACTGTCGGCGTCTTCTCCTGGGCCCTGCTCGAACCCGAGGAAGGGCGCTACGACTTCGCCTGGCTCGACGCCCACATCGAACGCCTGCACGCGAACGGCGTGGCCGTCGACCTCGCCACCCCCACAGCCTCCCCGCCGCCCTGGTTCACACTGGCGCACCCGGACGCACTGACGGTCCGGCCCGACGGAACCCGTCTCGTCCACGGCAGCCGGGACACCTACTGCCTCATCGCGCCCGCGTACCGCACCGCGGCCCGTCGGATCGCCGCAGCGCTCGCCGAACGCTACGGCGACCACCCCGCCCTCGCGCTGTGGCACGTGCACAACGAGTACGTCACCCTGTGCTACTGCGACCACACGGCCGCCGCCTTCCGGGTCTGGCTGCGCGCCCGCCACGGGTCGCTGGACGCCCTCAACGACGCCTGGGGAACGGCCTTCTGGAGCCAGGGCTACACCTACTGGGAGCAGATCCTGCCGCCGCGCGCCACCAACTGGCACAGGAATCCCGGCCAGGCTCTGGACTTCCACCGCTTCTGGTCCGACGAGGTCATCGCCGCCTACCGCGAACAGCGCGACGCGATCCGTGCGCACAGCGACCGGCCGGTGACGACCAACCTGATGCTGCCCGCGTACCAGAACATCGACCTGTGGGCCCTCGCCCGCGAACTCGACGTCGTCAGCTCCGACCAGTACCCCGGCTCGCCCGGGGTGGACGCGTCCGCCGATGTCGCCTTCCACGCGGATCGCGCCCGCTCACTGGGCGGCGGCCGCCCCTGGCTGCTGATGGAGCAGGGCACCAGCACCGTCTACGACGGCGACCGGATCCTCGCCAAGGACCCCGGTGACATTCTGCGCCACACCCTGGGTCACATCGCGCGCGGCTCGGAGGGCGCCCTCTTCTTCCAGTGGCGGCAGTCCCGGGCCGGCGCCGAGACCTGGCACTCGGCGATGGTCCCGCACGCAGGACCCGACAGCCGGATCTTCCGCGAGGTCGCACGAACCGGGGAGGCGGTCGCCCGGCTCGGCGAGCTGGCGGGCTCGACGGTCTCCGCGCGGGTCGCCGTCCTGCACGGTCCGGACGCCTGGTGGGCACTGGGCGTGGACGGCCTGCCCTCGGCGGAACTCGACTATCCCGCGGCCCTGGAACGGGCGCACCGGGCACTGTGGGACTCAGGGGTGACGGCCGACTTCGCCCACCCCGACGACGAGTTGGGCCGCTACCCGCTCGTCATCGCACCGGCGCTGTTCCTGCTCTCCGACCGGTCCGCCGACAACCTGCGCCGCTATGTCGCAGGAGGCGGAACGCTCCTCGTCCAGCACGCGAGCGGTTACGTGGACGACCGCCTCCACGCCCGCCTCGGCGGCTATCCGGCAGCTCCCCTGCGCGAGGCGCTGGGCATCCGTGTCGAGGAGTACCGGCCGCTGCGGCGCGACGAGCGGATCACGTTGTCGGACGGCACTCAAGGCACCGCCTGGAGCGAGTCCCTGCACGCCGAGGGCGCCGAGACGCTCGCCACGTACACCCACGGCATGCTCACGGGCAGCCCTGCGGTGACCCGGCACCGCTTCGGCACCGGGCAGGGGTGGTACCTCTCCACCCTCCTCGACGACACCGGCTACGACGCGCTGGTCGCCCGGCTGCTCGACGAGGCCGGGGTGGGCCCCGAAGCGCCCGGGCTGCCTCCGCACGTCGAGGCTGTCACCCGGCACGCCGCGGACGGCCGTCGCTGGCGCTTCCTGATCAACCACGGCACCGAACCCGTGGCCCTGTCCGAGCCGGCCCACGACCTGCTCACGGGCGGCTCGCTCGCCGAACTGCCCGTCGGCGGCTGCGCCGTTCTTCGCCTCACCTGAGCGCAGTCCGTCTTCTCCCTGCCCGCGGCCCCGTCCGCAGTCCTGCTCCGGCTCACCCATCCGGCGCCGGAGCCGAGGTCGGTCACGGCGTTGCCGTCCGACCTGCCCGCGCCCGCCTGGTGCACCACCAAGGAGTGGTCCGGCCTGTCCGGCCATCTGTCCGCACGCCTCCCCACGGGCGGAACCTCCGCTCGGCCAACAGAGAAGAGTCAAAGATGAAGGGAACGCATCACCTCACCGAGCGCCGCAGAAGTGGCCCCGGTCGCCTGCTCGGCCTCCTGGTGGCGCTGATCGCCGCGATCGGGCTGACCAGCACCACCGCCTTCGCCGCACCGCCACACAACGACGCGGCCACAGCACTCACGCACAAGGCCCTGAGCCCCATGGGCACGGTGGCCGCGATGCAGCCCAGCTGGAACCTGGGCAACACCCTGGACGCCATCCCCGACGAGACCTCCTGGGGCAACCCGGCAGCCACCAAGGCCCTGTTCGACACCATCAAGGCCCACGGCTTCCGTAGCGTCCGTATCCCCGTCACCTGGACCGACCACCAGTCCTCCACGGCCCCGTACACGATCGACGCGACATGGATGAACCGCGTCAAGCAGGTGGTCGACTGGGCGCAGGCCGACGGTCTCTACGTCGTGATCAACGTCCATCACGACTCGTGGCAGTGGGTCGCCAAGATGCCCACCGACCACGACAACGTCCTGGCCCGGTTCAAGGCCTCCTGGACCCAGATCGCGTCCAAGTTCAGGGACTCCCCGAAGACCCTGCTCTTCGAGAGCAACAACGAGCCGCAGTTCGACAACACCACCGATGCCCAGGGCATCCAGTACAACGACGAACTGAACACCGCGTTCCACACCGTGGTGCGCCAGTCCGGCGGCAACAACGCGACCCGTCTGCTCGTCCTGCCCAGCCTCCACACCAATTCGAGCCAGATCTTCCTGGACGCCCTGTCGACCGAGATGAAGTCGCTGGCCGACCCCAACCTCGTGGCCACCGTGCACTACTACGGCTACTACCCGTTCAGTGTGAACGTCGCGGGCGGCACGCGCTTCGACGCCACCTCGCAGCAGGACATGACCGACAACTTCAACCGGATCCGCGCGACCTTCACCTCCAAGGGAATCCCCGTCTACCTCGGCGAATACGGCCTGCTGGCGTACCCCGACAGCAACCACCCGTCCCGCATCGAACGGGGCGAGGCCATCAAGTACTTCGAGCAGTTCGGCCACGACGCCCGCGCCGCCGGAGTGACCACGGCCCTGTGGGACCCGGGAACCTTCGCCTTCCTGAGCCGTGCCACGCTGCAGTGGACCGACCCCGAGCTGTTCAACCGGATCAAGTCGAGCTGGACCACCCGCTCGGGCACCGCCTCCTCGGACCAGGTGTTCCTGGCGAAGTCCGGTGCGATCACGGCCAAGACGCTCACCCTCAACCCCAACGGCCTCACGTTCCGAGGCCTCTGGCAGGGCAACACACAGCTCGCCCAGGGCCGGGACTACACGGTGTCCGGCAACCAGCTCACGCTCACGGCGACCGCGCTGACCCGCCTTGCCGGCAACCGCGCCTACGGGACCAACGCGACGATCGAGGCCCGGTTCTCCCGCGGTCTCCCGTGGCAGATCCATGTGATCACGTACGACAGCCCGGTGCTCTCCCCAGCGACCGGCACCACCAGCGGTCTCACCATCCCCACCCAGTTCCGCGGTGACCAGCTGGCGACCATGGAGGGCAAGTACGCCGACGGCACCAACGCCGGTCCGGTCAACTGGAGTTCCTACCAGGAGTTCAACGTGTCGTTCAGCCCCGACTACCCGGGCAACGGCCTCGTCCTCACTCCTGCGTTCCTCAACTCACTGCGTGACAACACGCAGGCGACGCTCGTCTTCCACTTCTGGAGCGGAGCCACCGTGACGTACCAGGTGACGAAGTCCGGAAGTACGGTCACAGGAACCGTCGGCTGACGATTCCCTCGCCCCGGGTGCCGAGCACGGCACCCGGGGTCCGCTCCTGCATCGGGAGGAGTGCGTGCAGCAGGCTCAGGCGGTCAGCTGCTCGTAGCCGAACCAGTCGAAGTGGACGACGCCCTGGGCCGCGTACAGGCCGATGACACGGCCGGTGAACCCGCCGGCCACCTCGGTCGACAGGTAGCGGCCGTCAAGCGTCGCGAGCGGGGCGAAGGTGCCGTCCGGCCGCTCCACGCCGAGGGAGACGACATCAGGTCCGGTGCGCGGGTCGTGCCGTTCCGGCGGCTCGGTGATCCGCACGCCGAGGACGACCGGGCCCGCGGGCACCGGCAGGGTGGCCACGACGGCGCGCACCGAGCCGACGCGCGAGACCACCCGCACCTCGGTGCCGTCCGCCTCGATGTCGTAGTGGTGTTGCTCGTCGAGCCGGACGGCGAGCCCGCCGCAACCCTGCGCCGGATCGACCGACGTGCGCGCGCGGCACGCGTGATGCTGCTGGCGCCGACCGATGAAGACGGCGTCCGGCTCGTCGAGGGAAGTGCCGCGTGCCCGCAGTGTCAGAGAGCCGGGGCGCTCCTTCGTGGTGCAGTGCTCGGCGGGCCTGTCGCGTACGGAGATCCAGGACGCATGCAGTTCGGTGAGGTCGAAGTCGTCGTGGTAGGGATCGCCGGGCCCGTCGTAGCCCGGCGCCAGGATGTCGCCGACGACGGGCCAGCCGTCCTCCCAGGTGACCGGAGCGAGGAAGGTCTCGCGGCCGAGGACGTGCCAGCCGGGAGTGCCGCCGTGCGGGCGCGCCCCGAGGAACACCATCCACCAGGAGCCGTCAGGGGCCTGCACCAGGTCCCCGTGCCCGGTGTTCTGGACGGGGTGGTCGGTACCGCGGTGGGTGAGGATCGGGTTGGCCGGACACGGCTCGAAGGGGCCGTTCGGAGAGAGCCCACGGGCGATGGAGATGCCGTGGCCGCGCTCGGTGCCGCCCTCGGCGATGAGCAGATACCAGTAGTCGCCGATGCGGTAGAGGTGGGGCGCCTCGGGGGCCTTGGCGCCGGGCCCGCCGGACCACAGTCTGCGGGTCTCACCGAGGGTGCGTCCTGTGTACGGGTCGAGGGGGACCTGCGACACCCCGGCGACTGTGCACCAGCAGGTGCCGTCCTCGTCCCAGGCGAGGTCCGGGTCGATGCCCGGGACGTCGGGCAGCCAGGTCGGGTCGGACCAGGGGCCCGCCGGGTCGGTGGCGGTGACGAGCAGATTGCCGCCGCCCTCGCTGCAGTTGGTGACGATCAGCCAGAAGCGTCCGTCGTGGTGACGCAGCGTGGGGGCGTAGATCCCGCCGGACGACGGCATGGAGGTGGGCAGGCGCAGTTGCTCCGGGCGGTCGAGGGCGTTGCCGATCCGGGTCCAGTGGACCAGGTCGCGGCTGTGGAAGAGGGGGATGCCGGGGAAGTACTCGAAGCTGGAGCACGCGAGGTAGTAGTCGTCGCCCACACGGCAGACACTGGGATCGGGGTGGAAGCCGGGGACGACGGGGCCGGCGAAGCTCGCGCCCGCCGGGTGCTGGTCGGACACCTGGGATCCTTTCATCGGTGGGTCGGTCGGATCGTGCGGGAAGTTCGCGGCGCCTTACGGCAGCACTGCCGGACCAGGGGGTATACGGCGACCACTGACACACCCTCGAAGACTCCCCACCGGTGCTCCCCTGTCACCTCGCGTCGAAGCGCTTCACACAACAACGAAAGCTAATGCGACGCTTCCAGCGAAACAAGAGGTTGAGACAGTAGAAGCGCGCTGAGGTACTGGTTGTTGACGCCTCAGCGCAAGCGATGGTGGCGTCGAAGCGCTTCAACTCTGCCCCTCCCACCCACCGATGGGCTCCGCGGATCACCCGAGGTTCCGGTCGGGCCCTACGGCGGTCCAGTGAGCGTGACCCACGTGCACAGACTTCACCAAAGATGTACGAGGTGATTGACGCACACATGGCCACGCCTTAACTTCTGACCGATTCACCGAACCATGTTCGATATACCGATCGCTGTTGGCTGTCCTTGAGGGCCCCCGCACACATCCCTTGGAGCACGCATGGCCACCTCCCGCCGCCACTTCCTCGGCCTCGCAGCCACCACGCCGCTGGCCGTGACCGGCGCACTGAGCCTCGGCGCCCCCGCCGCGTACGCCGCCGACTCGGCGTACGTGATGGGCTACTTCACCGAATCGACCTCCCTCGGCGAAGGCACCGACTACGGACTCCACCTGGCCGTCAGCACCGACTCGCTGAACTGGACGCCGCTCAACCAGAACAACCCCGTCGTCACCCCCACCGAAGGCGACCTCGGCCTGCGCGACCCCTTCATCCTGCGCAAGCAGGACGGCACCTTCGTCGTCATCGCCACCGACCTCAAGGGCACCGACTGGAACTACGTAAGCCAGTACGTGCACGTCTGGAACTCCACCGATCTGCGCACCTTCACCGGTTACCACCGACTCAAGCTGCACGACATGAACACCCACTCCTGGGCGCCCGAGGCGTTCTGGGACGCGGGCCGGGGCCAGTACGCGCTCATCTACTCCGCCGTCAACTCCAGTGGCCACAACGTGATCATGGTCAACTACACGACGGACTTCCTCACCGCCTCAGCGCCCCAGGTCTTCTTCGACCCCGGCTACGACGTGATCGACGGCGACATGGCCGTGGGCGTCGACGGCGTCAACTACCTCTACTTCAAGAAGAACCAGACCCTGGTGGGCGCCCGCTCCACCTCCCTCGACCCGGGCAGCTTCACCGAGTTCAGCACCGGCGTCGCCCACGGCGGCACCGAGGCCCCGACCCTGGTCAAGTCCCTCACGTCCAACACCTGGTACCTGTGGGGAGACACCTACACCCCCAACGGCGTCTTCTACGCCTGGCAGACCACGAGCCTCGCGTCCGGCACCTGGACCGCGCTCGACCAGAAGACCTACACCCAGCCGCTCAACTCCAAGCACTGCGGTGTCGCCACCATCAGCACGACGCAGTACAACAACCTCATCGCCAAGTGGGGTGCCCCGGCCTGGAACCGGCTCAAGTCCTACAACTTCCCGGCCCGTTACATCCGCCACTCCAACTACGTCGGCCGTATCGACGCGTACCCGATCGACCCGCCGACCGACTCCCAGTGGAAGCTCGTCCCCGGCCTCGCCGACAGCACGGGAGTCTCCTTCCAGTCGGTCAACTACCCCACCCGCTACCTGCGCCACTACAACTACGCCCTCCAACTCGACGTCAACGACGGCACGTCGACGTTCGCCGGGGACGCGACCTTCTACCGCACGGCGGGCCTCGCGGACGCGACCTGGGCCTCCTTCCGCTCGTACAACAACCCGACCCGCTACATCCGCCACTCCAACTACGTCCTGCGCATCGACCCGATCTCCACCACGACCGAACGGCAGGACGCGACCTTCCGCGTCGGCTACTGATCACAGACGCACGGCCGGCGAGGTGGCCC
>NZ_JBEXDZ010000116.1:0-31634 GCF_040606085.1 Streptomyces sp. NPDC005485
CCCCCGGACCGTCGTCCGGGGGCGCGGCCGCGTGCGTCAGTGCTTCCGTAGTGCTTCGGTCAGTGCTTCCGTCACTTGGATCTGCTGTCGGATTCGAGACCTGGATGGACAAACAGGCCGCGGTGGGGCGATCTGTCGAATTATCATGCGGCGGCGGTGCGTCAACTGTGCGCCGCACCGGGACAATCGGACCGGCGGACCAGCTGGAATCTGTTGAAGGAGCGCGCGTTGCTCGAACTCACCATGGCCTCGCTCGCCGGGGCGGACGCGGGTGCGACGGCCGGGATGCTGATGGCCGACGCACCGAGCGACCCCGGCGCCATGCTGCGGGTGGGACGTGACCGGGCCGTGTGCCGTCTCGCGACCCCCGACGACTGGCTGTTCGTCTCCCGGGTGCACCTGGAGTTCCTCTGCGGCCCGGAAGGGACCTGGCAGGTCACATGGCTGCGCGGCTCGCACCCCGAGCCGTCCTCGGAGGTACGGCTGACGCTCGGCGGCGGGCAGCCCCAGCCCCTTCCCTATGGCGGTACGGCGAAGCTTCCCGCAGGCAGCTCCGGCGAACTCGTCATCCTGGACCGCACCGGGCCGCGCAGCGTGAACGTGGGTTTCTACCACGAAGCCTGAGGCCTACGGCAGCACGCGGGCCAGCGCGAACCCGTCGTACCCCTTGCTGCCCACCGTCTGCACCGCCGTGCCGCTCAGCTTCGGGTGCGTGGAGATCAGTTCGAGTGCGGCCCGGGTCCCCCGCACGCTGGGGTCGGTGCTGTCCGGGTCGGTGACGGCGCCGCCGCGGACGACGTTGTCGACGATGATCAGGCTGCCCGGGCGGGTCAGCTTGAGCGCCCACTCGACGTAGTGCGGGTTGTTCACCTTGTCGGCGTCGATGAAGACCAGGTCGTACGGCTCCGGGTCCTCGTCGGCCAGCTTCGCCAGCGACTCCAGGGCCGGGCCGACCCGCACCTCGGAGATCTTGTCGAGGCCCGCGCGCGCGAGGTTGCCGCGGGCGACCTCCGCGTGGCCGGGGTCGTACTCGAAGGTGATCAGATGGCCGTCGGCCGGAAGGGCGCGGCCCAGCCAGATCGTGCTGTAGCCGCCGAGCGTGCCGATCTCCAGGACACGGCGCGCACCCTGGAGCTGGGCGAGGAGCTGGAGCAGCTTGCCCTGGTTCGGCGCGACGTTGATGGGCGGGAGCCCGGCCGCGTCGCTGTCGCGCAGGGCCGCGGTGAGGATGTCGTCGGAGGGGGCGAGGAGGGTGGTGAAGTAGTCGTCGACGTCGTTCCAGAGCTGCGACTCGCTCATGCACCGTGCCTTTCGTTGCACCGGGTTGTGTCACCGTCGGTCCGCCGGTCGGCTTCCGTGACCCGGCGAACTTTATTTGACTGTCTAGTTAGGTCGGCTAACTAGTTGTCGTGCTGAATCTAACCCGCACGGAACCGGTTGTCAGCCGCTTTTCCGGTCCCGGCCCCCGGTGGGTCAGCCGATCGGCGGAGGCGCGTACACCGGCGGCGGAGGCGGGATCGGGCGCCGCCGGACCCGTACGGCGATCACCGTTACCACCACGATCACCAGTGCGAGCGCGCCGCCGACCGTCAGCAGCCACGCCGGTACGCCGGCCACGGTGAGGAGCTCGTCGTCGTAGATCACCCGGCGGTACGTGGCGTCGCCCGCCGTCCGCCGCAGTTCGTGGTCGCCGGAGATCCGCGACGGCACCGGGAACTCCTGGTCGATGGCGGTGAGAAAGTCCGTGCCGCCGGAGGTGAGGGCGGCCAGCGGCCCGGACTTCGCCTTCACGCGACCCGCGTACACGAGCTGCGGAGCCGAGCCGCCGATCGCCGAGCTCGGCTCCATGCGGTGCGCGGCCAGGACGTACAGGCCCAGCGACTGCGGATTCTGGGCGAGCCGGGAGAGCCGCATCGGGTAGACGAGAGTGTCGCTCGCGAAGGTGAGGTGGAGCGGGTCGAGCGTGCCGCCCAGCGGTGTCTCCTTGTTCTCCGGGGCCAGCCGGATCGCCACGTACTCCCAGCCCTGGTCGACATACGGCTGAAGGGCCCGGTCCAGGCGGGCCGGGAGCCTGAAGCCGTTGTCGGAGAGCCAGTCGCCGAGCGCACCGGAGTCACTGGCGGTGAGCCGGGCCACGTCGAAGGGGCCGAGCCGTTCACGGCCCACGACGTTCACCGACGACGACCCCGCGCCGTCACCCGGGGCGGCCGAGGAGGTGTCCGTGTCGTCGAAGGGCCAGTCGCCGTCGCGCGGCCAGAAGTACGGGCGGGTGCGGTGCTCGGGCTCGGTCGTCGTCCCGAGCGTGTCGAAGAGGGCGCTGTCGCCGAGCTTCACCGTCGCGCGGTGCGGTACCGGCATGATCCACGCGGCCGTACGCGCGTCCCCGGCGACCGTCAGGCGCATCACGATCTGCTCCTGGCGGCCGTCCCAGCGCACGACGGACATCTCGCGGCCCACCGACACGTGACGGTCCCGGTCCGGCACCATCGCCCCGCATCCGCAGGCGTACGCCGGCGCGATCAGCGACCCCACCTGGAGCGCCAGCAGTGCCGTCACGACCGCCAGTACCCGGCCGCGTGCGCCCTTGCGCGCCCCTCCTCGCGCAAAGAATGACAGAAACGCTCGTATCCCCCGAAACATCCCGGAACCCTTCCCCGTTACTTCACTGTTCCTGCCGCTGTCCCTGTGCCTGTCCCTGCGCCTGTCTCCGCGCCGGCGAACAAGATCTCAGACGACACGTCGGAAGCGGTGGTTCCAGCCTGCCGCGGAGGACGGGGAACCTTCGCGCACTATCGTCATTCGGACAAAAGCAGGGAAGACGTCAGGTGAAGCGGGGGTTGCCTGCGTCTCTCCCCGGAGGTGGTGCGAGCCTCTATATGGTTCGGGCAGGAACCGGACGGGTGCGACATACGGGACGAGCGGGGCGGGAGGGCCGACGGGGCGTGGCGAACGTGGAGCACGGTGGACCAGCGGGCAGTGCCTTCGGAGCAGGGACGGCAGGACCGGTGAAAGCGCAGCTGCGCGCGATGCGCATCGGACTGTGGCTGATCGTCGCCCTCCTGGCCGTACGGCAGGTCGCTGCCGTTCTCGGCACCCCGAAAGGGGAGCGTCTGACGGACCTGGAGACCTGGGTCGGCACGGACGGCGTCCTGCATGTGAAGGGGTCTCTGTACGACTCGACGCGGTTCACCGGCACCCCTTTCGGGGGACTTGTCCTCAAGCCACTCACCCGGTCGGCCGAACAGGCACTCGGCTGGGGCTGGACCTTCGGCACGCTGCTGCTGGTCGTCGCCCTCGGCGTGGTCGCCGCCCGCGCCCTGCCACAGCCCGTGACCCGGCGCACCGCCCTGCTCGGCGCCCCCGTGGCGATCAGCCTGCTGATGCTGTCGCTGCCGGTGCGCAACACGCTCTACCTCGGCCAGACCAGCATCATCCCGGTCCTGCTCGTGCTGCTCGGCTGCTTCGCGGTGCGCGGGGAACGGGCGAGCGGCGTGCTGATCGGCCTCGCGGCGGCGCTCCAGCCGACCGTGCTGCTCTTCGCGCCGCTGCTCTGGTTCACCGGCCGCCGCCGCGCCGCCGCGTCCACCGGCCTCACCTTCGCCGCGTCCACCGCGCTCGCCTGGGCCGCGATGCCGCACGACTCGTACACCTACTGGGTGCACCACCTGGCGGGCGTCGGCCTCGGCGGCGCCGCCGACGGCCTCGCCAACCAGTCGCTGCACGGGGCACTGCTGCGGTTCGGCCTGGCGGGGCCGCAGGAGATCGGCCTGTTCCTGCTGCTCGGCACGGGAGTCGCGGTCCTCGGGATGCGCCGCGCCGTGCGTTACGCACGCGACGGGCAGCTGCTGCTCGCCGTGGCGGTCACCGGCTGCGTCGCGGTCGTCGTCTCGCCCACGAGCTGGCAGCACCAGCTGCTGTGGGTGCTGCTCGCCGTGGTCGGCCGTGTCGGCAAGAAGGCCTCGGACCGCTACATGTGGCCGGTCGCGGTGATCCTCGTGATGACGCTGCCCGCGAAGATGATGCTGCCGAACATGGAGTCGCTCTACCCGCTGCGCGACAACGTTGTGCTGATCGCCGCGCTCGCCGCCGCCACCGTCGTCCCGTTCCTGTCGCGGACCTCCGAGTACTACCGGGCGCCGATCCCCACCGACTTCGCCGAACCCGTCCCGGCCCGCTGGTCGAGCGTCCCGCTGCTGCCCTTCCTGCACCGGCTGCGCACCCGCCCGAACCTGCTCCTGGAGCTGCTGCTCATCCGCGTCGGCTACTCGGCGTACCAGCAGGTCAGGCTTGCCGCGACGGGCGGCACGAACTCCGGTGGGCGGGCCACCGCCGAACACCACGGCGAGCAGGTCCTCGCCATCGAGCGGTTCCTGCACATCGACATCGAGCACTGGGTCAACCACGCGGTGTTCAAGGTCGGCTTCCTGCGGGACTTCTTCGACTTCTACTACGAGTCGTTCCACTTCGTCGTCCCGCTCACCGTGCTCGGCCTGCTCTACGTCCGCCGACCGGCCGACTACCGCTGGGCGCGCTCGGCGCTCGGCTTCGCCACGCTGTTCGCGCTGGTCGGCTTCTGGCTCTACCCGCTCGCCCCGCCGCGCCTGATGCCGGGCCTCGGTGTCATCGACACGGTGCACGGCGTGCAGGACTTCTCCAAGCCGGACTACGGCACGCTGACCGCGCTCACGAACCAGTACGCGGCGATGCCTTCGCTGCACTTCGGCTGGTCGCTGTGGTGCGGTCTGGTGATCGTGATCCTGGCGCCGAAGTGGTGGATGAAGGCGTTCGGCCTGCTGCACCCGCTCTTCACGGTCTCGGCGATCGTGGCGACCGGCAACCACTGGGTGCTCGACGCGGTGGGCGGAGGAACCGTCGTCGCCGCGGGCTTCGGCCTCACCTACCTGCTCCAGGGCCCGCGCTCGCGGCCGTCGGCGAAGCCCGTCGAGGTCAGCAGCGAGGCGACGGCGCAGGTGAAGGACCGTACTCCGAGCTGATCCGGTACACGCCCGGCGCGGTCACCGTCAGCCTCGTGAACTCGCCCTCCCGCTCAAGGCAGCCGCCCGCTGCGCGCAGCCATGGCGAGTACGCGATCCGCACGGTCACCGCGCCGGAGCCCGGCACCCGCACGTCGACCTCGGCGCTGGTGGTGCGCAGGACGGTGGCGGGCGCGGACACCAGCGGCACCGCGGCGCGCACCCGGAACACCTGCCAGTTCGCGTCCCGCCACACCGGCTCCAGCCAGCCGGGCCGGTCGTCGCCCACCAGGCGTGCCTCGTCCTCGGCGTACCCGTCGGGTTTGCCCGCGGGCAGCACCACGTAGCCGACGGCCCAGCGGTCCAGCCAGGCCCGGTAGGTCGCCGCCGAGAACGTGCCGTCGTAGAAGAGGCGGCCGCGCTCCATGTCCAGTTGGCGGTTCCAGCCGCGGGCCAGGTTCATGTGCGGGGCGAGCGCGGTGGCCTCGCGGTGGTTGCGGGCCGGGACGACCTCGACGCGGGCGCGGGCGGCGCCGAGCCGGTCCAGGGCGCGGATGACGCCGTGCGTGTCGGCGGCCCACTTGGGGACCCGGGTCGACACCACCAGGTCGTCGACGGTCTTCTTGCCGACCCAGGCGAGCGAGAACACCAGTGCCGCGATCAGCGCGTTGCGCCGCAGCGTCCGCAGCCGGGGCAGGGCGAGCAGCGCCGCGAGCAGCACGGCCGGTGCGAACAGTTCCGCGAACCGCTCGACGTTCGTGCCGACGGGGGAGGGGATCAGATACGTGAGGACGGTCCCGGCCGCGTAGACGGCCCCGCTCCACCGTGCCACCCGCCAGTCGCGCGGCACCAGCGCGGTGAGGGACAGCCCGAGCAGCACGGGCGGCCAGATCCGGCTGAGCGGCATCAACTGCTCCCCGGTGAACGGGAAGAACAGGGTGGTCGCCGCGACGACCACGACGGGCGGCAGCAGCAGCGCGCAGGCGCGCACCCGGTCCCGTACGGCGGCATACCCCGCCCCGACGACCACCAGGAACAGTCCGGCGACGGGGCTGGCCATCGTCGCGAGCGCCGCGTACGCCACGGCCGGCGCCGCGCGCCGCTCGCGGACCAGCGGCAAACAGGCCGCGAGGCCGAAGGCGACGCCGAGCGCGAAGGTCGTACGGCCCGAGGCCACGTCGCACCACAGCGCCAGCGCGGCCAGCAGCGCCGGGCCTGCCGGACGCGGCACCCCCGCCCGGGTGATCAGCGCCGCGGCCAGCCAGGAGGCGAGAAGCCCGGACAGCACGCTGACCGTGCGCACGCCGACGGCGGCCATCAGATACGGCGATATCAGGCTGTAGTTGGCGGTGTGCATGCCGCCGTACCAGAAGAGGTTGTACGCCGATCCGCCGTGCCGGGACGCGAACTGCGCCCAGGCCTCCTGGGCCGCGAGGTCACCGCCGCCGGTGGCGAGGAACGCCCACCACACCGCGTACAGCGGGAGGGTGGGGAGCGTGGCGAGGAGCGGGACGCGGTGCCGGAGCCAGAGTGCGCGGAGGCGGTCATTCCGGGGCGTGGCCGCACGGTCCGGCCGGACAGGGGTCAGCTCGGCAGAGACCACGGCTCAGCATTTCCGTTGGATGACTTCGACATCAGGCTGTGTCAGGGCTGCGGATTTCATGGTCGAAGACGCGAAGCGGCACCGAAACGTTTACTGCGCGGGACGGGCCGACGGCGCCGGGATGCCGTCGGCCCGAGTGCGATGGGTCTGCCGCGCGCGTCAGCCCGCGCTGACCTGGAGTTCCTTGACTCCGTTGATCCACGCCGAACGCAGCCGGCGTGGGTCGCCCGCGAGGGTCAGGCCCGGCATCGCGTCGGCGACGGCGTTGAAGAGCAGGTCGATCTCCAGGACCGCCAGGGACTTGCCGAGGCAGTAGTGCGGGCCTCCGCCGCCGAAGCCGAGATGGGGGTTCGGGTCGCGGGTGATGTCGAAGACGTCGGGGTCGTCGAAGACCGCGGGGTCGTGGTTGGCGGAGGCGTAGAAGATGCCGACGCGGTCGCCCTTCCTGATCAGCTTGCCGCCGAGTTCGGTGTCCTGGGTGGCGGTGCGCTGGAAGGAGTTGACGGGGGTGGCCCAGCGGACGATCTCCTCGGCCGCCGTCGCCGGTCGCTCGCTCTTGTAGAGCTCCCACTGGTCGGGGTGGGTGAGGAAGGCGTGCATGCCGTGCGTGATGGCGTTGCGGGTCGTCTCGTTGCCGGCGACCGCCAGCATCAGCACGAAGAAGCCGAACTCGTCGGAGGCGAGGTTGCCCTCGTCCTCGGCGGACACCAGCGTGGTCACGATGTCCTTGGCCGGGCACTGCTTGCGGTCGGCGGCCATGTTCATGGCGTAGGCGATGAGCTCGGTGGCCGACTCGGCGCCGACCTCCTCGGTGATCGCGTACTCCGGATCGTCGTACGAGATCATCTTGTTGGACCAGTCGAAGATCTTGGCGCGGTCGTCCTGCGGGATGCCGATGAGCTCGGCGATGGCCTGCAGGGGCAGTTCGCAGGCGACCTCGGTGACGAAGTCGAAGGGCCCGGAGCGGGCGCGCGCGTTCGCCGCGATCGCGTGGGCGCGGGAGCGCAGGTTGTCCTCCAGGGCGCGGATCGCGCGCGGGGTGAAGACGCGCTGCACGATCTGGCGGACCCGGGTGTGCTCGGGCGGGTCCATGTTGAGCAGGATCAGCCGCTGGGCGTCGATCGCGTCGCGCTCCATGTGCGGGCCGAAGCGGATGATCGCCGTGTTGAGCGTGGAGGAGAAGAGCTCCGGGTGCGTGGAGACGTACTTGACGTCCGCGTGCCGGGTGACGGCCCAGTAGCCCTCGTCCTGGAAGCCGGCGAGGCCCAGCGGCTGGGGGATCCAGCGGACCGGTTCGGACTGGCGCAGTGCGGCGAACTCCGGGAGGGGCACGCGGTGGTGCAGCACATCGGGGTCGGTGAAGTCGAACCCGTCGGGCAGCGCTGGACAGGGCATGAGCGACTCCGGCTGTGTTCTGACGGTTGTTCTGACGGTCCATCAGGAATCGGGAATTGTCGTGAAGGTAGTAACGGGTTCTACAAGAGGCAAGAGGTAAGGCGGCCTCAATTCCGTGCGGGATTCGTGCAGATCACGACTTCGGAGGCTGCACGACCCTTGCGGCGCGAGGCGTTCGCTCAGCAGACTGCACACAGAACTAGAACGCGTACTAGTTCAGCGTGGCGGGTGGCCGGGACGCCCGCGCCGCGCGGGTTGACCGGGCCCGCTCCGCCGGACGGGCCCTAGGGAGAGGACGCACCCCCATGGCTGCGGAACCCGTCATCGTCGAAGCCGTACGCACCCCCATCGGCAAGCGCGGCGGCGCGCTCGCCAACCTCCACCCCGCCTACCTCCTGGGCGAGACCTACCGGGAACTCCTCGGCCGCACCGGCATCCACGCCGACTGCGTCGAGCAGATCGTCGGCGGCACGGTGACCCACGCCGGCGAGCAGTCCATGAACCCCGCGCGCACCGCCTGGCTCACCATGGGCCTGCCCTACGAGACGGCCGCCACGACCGTCGACTGCCAGTGCGGGTCCTCGCAGCAGGCGTCGCACATGGTGGCCAACATGGTCGCGGCCGGGGTCATCGACGTCGGCATCAGCTGCGGTGTCGAGGCGATGTCACGGGTGCCGCTGGGCTCCGGGTCCAAGCACGGACCGGGCAAGCCGTTCCCCGACGAGTGGAACGTGGACCTGCCCAACCAGTTCGAGGCCGCCGAACGGATCGCCCGGCGCCGGGGGCTGACGAGGGAGAACGTCGACTCGCTCGGCCTCATCTCGCAGGAGCGGGCCGCGATCGCCTGGTCCGAGGAGCGGTTCAAGCGCGAGACGTTCGCCGTGCAGGTCCCCACCACCGAGGACGAGCAGCGGGCCGGGCAGGGCATGTGGCGGCTCGTCGACCGGGACGAGGGGCTGCGCGACACCTCCATGGAGGCGCTGGCGAAGCTGAAGCCGGTCATGCCCACCGCCGTGCACACGGCGGGGAACTCCTCACAGATATCCGACGGCGCCTGCGCCGTCATGTGGGCGTCCAAACGGATGGCGCGCGCCCTGAAGCTGCGCCCGCGCGCCCGGATCGTCGCCCAGGCACTGGTCGGCACCGACCCGCACTTCCACCTGGACGGGCCCGTCGACGCGACGCGCGCGGTGCTCGGCAAGGCCGGGATGACGCTCAAGGACATCGACCTGGTCGAGATCAACGAGGCCTTCGCGTCGGTGGTGCTGAGCTGGGCGCAGGTCTTCGAGCAGGACCTGGAGAAGGTCAACGTCAACGGCGGCGGGATCGCCCTCGGCCACCCCGTCGGCGCCACCGGTGCCCGGCTCATCACGACGGCCCTGCACGAACTGGAGCGCCGGGACAAGGAGTTCGCGCTCATCACGATGTGCGCGGGCGGGGCACTGGCCACGGGGACGATCATCCAGCGGCTGTAGCGGCTGTAGCGGCTGTAGCGGCTGTAGCGGCTGTAGCGGCTGTAGCGGTTGCGGGCGTTGCCGGGGGTACGGGGCTGACGCGCGGGTCGGCCCCGTATCTCCCGTTGCCTGCCATCTGCCTGCCTGTCGCCTACTTGTTCATCGCGAAGCGCATCAGGTCCCGCTCGTCGCCCTGCTTGATCTTCCCCGTCTTGTTGACGACCTCCAGCTTCCAGGCGCCGTCGACCCGGATCGCCTTGGCCACGGCGCAGCCGTTGTCCGCGCTGAGCAGGCTCGGCCAGATGTCGGCGACCTGCTGGGAGGTGCCCCCGGTCGAGTCGTACACCTTGAAGCTGATGTTCCGCGCCTTCTGGAACGAGCTGCTCTTCTTGAACGCGGCGGCGACGAACACGATCGACGTGACGTTGGCCGGGACTCCGGCAAACGCGACGGTCACCGTCTCGTCGTCGCCCTCCCCGCGCCCGGTCTGGTTGTCCCCGCTGTGCACCAACGAGCCGTTGCCCAGCGGGTCCAGGGAGTCGAGGCCCGCCAGCCGCACCGGGTCCTTGCCCTGCATCGCGATCGCGATGAGGTCGAGGTCGGTGCCGGCCTGCCTGCGGAGCTTGCCCATCAGCCCGCCGCTGGTTCCGGCGGTGGGGTCCCAGGAGACACCGATGGACAGATGGGTCACCCCGTCCAGGTCCGCCGGGCCGTCTTCCTTCGAGAGCGTGATCATGCGTGATCCTCTTGGTAATGGAACTGTGTAATAGGACTGCGTCGCATGAATTGTGTCCGCAACCCCGCGGATCCGTGAAGCCGGGTGAGCGCAGGAGCGGTTGGCCCCGGGGCGTGGGGGACTCAAGTCCACCCCTGGGAGCAAAAGGGTGGTGTCAAGTCCACCATGGAGACGGGGGGTTCTTGCATGGCGGGGCGAACTGCGCGTCCGTAGCGTCGATGGCATGAGCGACGATGCGCGCAAGACGGCCGAAGTCATGGGAACACGCACCAACCGGCGTACGAGGAAGGGGCTCGCCGCCACGACGGCCGCGCTGCTCGTGGCGGCCGCGGGGATCGCGACGGTGCCCGGGGCGACGGCGCAGGACCACGCGGCTCACGCGTCGTACGGCCTTGCGTCACACGGCCTCGCGTGGCGCGGCGCTCTCGTCTCCGCCGTGCCGGTCGCCTCGCGCGACGCCCGGCAGATCAGGGCGTTCCTGGCCGGACACGACATCGCCACGGATGGTGTGCGGTACGGAGTGCGGTCCTACCGACTGACGTACGCGACCGTGGACGCGTACGGCAAACCCACCACCGCGACCGGCCTGTTCACGCTCCCCGTCGGCGGCGGTCGCCATCTCGACCTGGTGTCCGACACCCACGGCACGATGGTCAACCGCGGCTACGCGCCCTCCGCGGGCGAGGACTTCGGGCGGATCCCGTCGTACCTGAACGCGACGGCGGGCCGCGCGGTGGCCGCGCCCGACTACCTGGGCCTCGGCGAGGGCCCGGGCCGCCACCCCTACATGGACACCCGCTCCTCGGTGACCGCCTCGGTGGACATGCTGCGCGCGTCCCGCACCGCTGCCGGGCTGCTGGACCGGCCGCTCACCGGCGATGTCTACGCGACGGGCTTCTCGCAGGGCGGCCAGGTCGCGATGGCGCTCGGGCAGGCGTTGCAGGGCGGGGTGGACCGGCACTTCCGGCTGAAGGCGCTGGCGCCGGTCAGCGGGCCCTACGACGTGCAGGGCCAGGAGATCCCGGCGCTGTACGACGGCCGGGTCAACAATGTCAGCGGTGTGATCTACACGTCGTACTGGCTGGTCGCGCAGAGCAGGCTGCACTCGATCTACAAGAACCCCGCCGACGCCTTCCGCGCCCCGTACGCGAGCCGCGTCGAGAGCCTGTACGACGGCAAGCACGACGAGAAGGACATCATCAAGGCGCTGCCGCACACGGTGAAGGCCATGCTCACGCCCGCCTTCTACGAGAGGATGCGGCACCCCACCGGGGGCCTGCTGGCGGCGATGCGCGACAACGGCCACGTCTGCGACTGGAAGCCCCGGGTGCCGGTGCGGCTGTACGCGGGGGCGGCAGACACCGACGTCCCCCTCGCGAACGCGCGCAGTTGCGCGCACCGGCTGGCCGCGCACGGCAAGCGGGTGCCGGTGGTGAACCAGGGGAACGTGGACCACTTCGGGTCGTTCGGCGTGTCGGCGCCGGAGGTGGTGCGGTGGTTCGACGCCGTGAAGAGCGGTGCTGTGCGGGGCGACGCCGTACGCAACGGGTGACGCGCGGAAGGCGGCGGCCCCGGGGATCGGGGGCCGCCGCCTTCGCGTACGGGGGGTGGCTCGGCTGATCAGTACCAGCCGTTGGCCTGCCAGAAGTTCCAGGCGCCGGCCGGGCTGCCGTAGCGGCCGTTCATGTAGTCCAGACCCCACTTGATCTGGGTCTTGGCGTTGGTCTTCCAGTCGGAGCCGGCGGAGGCCATCTTCGAGCCGGGCAGCGCCTGGACCAGGCCGTAGGCACCGGAGGAGGCGTTGGTGGCGTTGACGTCCCAGCCGCTCTCGTGCTCGACGATCTTGCTGAACGCGTTGTACTGCGCGGCGTCCGGGATCATCTTGTGCGCGATCGCCTGGGCGGAGGAGGCCTCGCTGGTGGCGGCCTGGGCGGGCGCCGCAGCGAACACCATGCCGGTGGTGGCGACGGCCACGGCGGCACCGGCGAGGGCCTTCTTCGGAGAAGCGATGCGGCGGATGAAGGAGACGGACACAGTGAACCTTTTCTTCGGGGACAGGGGGTCGCCGGTATGTCGGGGACATACGTCGGCGCCGCGGCCCGGGAGGGCACGTCGGCGCCTGGCGACTGCTCCAGAGAAACAGTTCGGGAGTCCGTCCGCAATGACCCCTTTTACTAGTGGTGGTCGCATACAGGTAGAAAGTCCATCGTGTGATCTGGCTCTCAAACCCCAGGTCAGGCGGGGTTTCGACGCGTCCATGTCAGACCTTTGCGCTACTACCGCGCTTCGTATGTGACGTGGGTCCTGTGGGCCGCTTCACCCCGCACCTGACGGACCGCGCACGGCCGGCCACGTGGAGCCGCCGGGCGGTGTGACCGGGGCCGCAGAGCGCCGGGGCTCAACGTGACGGGCGTCTCGGGGGCCGCCGTCCTCAGCGGGGTTCGAACGTGACCGGCGTCTCGAAAGCCGCCCGCCGCGTGGCCCGTCGCAGCGCCTTGAGGAGGGTCGCCCCGAGCGTGAGCGTCAGTACGACGGTGACGACGGCCCGGCCCAGGTCCCAGCCGAGTGAGGTCGTCAGGCAGTACGCGACGAAGCGCGCCAGGTTCGCCGGGACCGTGTCCTGCGGGTCGAAGGCGACGTTCGAGGCCAGCGCGCCCATGAAGGGCCAGCCCTCCAGGTTCATGACGGTGCCGTACCCGAACGCCGCGAGGAATCCGTACCCCGCGAGCATCACCAGCTCGCCGCGCCCACGCAGCCGGTCCGGGCCCGGCAGCAGCCCGGCGCCCATCGTGAACCAGCCCATGGACAGCATCTGGAACGGCATCCACGGCCCGACCCCGCCGGTGAGCAGCGCGGACGCGAACATCGTCACCGACCCGAGCACGAACCCGAACCCGGGTCCCAGCACCCGCCCGCTCAGCACCATCAGGAAGAACATCGGCTCGATCCCGGCCGTCCCGGCCCCGAGCGGTCTGAGCGCGGCCCCGGTCGCGGCGAGCACACCCAGCATGGCCACGGCCTTCGGCCCGAGCCCCGACTCGGAGATCGTCGCCGCCACGACCCCGACCAGCAGCACCAGCAGCCCCGCGAACAGCCAGGGCGCGTCCTGCGCGTGCGCGCTGACCTGCGAACCCGGCCCCGCGAACAGCGGCCAGGCGATCCCGGCGACCCCGACGGCGCTGACCAGGACCAGGGCGGCGACGGAACGGGGGCCGAGCCGCACGGCGCGGACCTGCGCGCCGGGCGGCTTCGGCATGGGCGGAGGGGTGGCGTCACTCATGTCCGGCTCCCGGCTCGCTCGCGGGCAGCGCGGCGCGGACCTGTGCGACCGTCAGCCACTGCTGGGGCGCCAGCACCTTCGTGACCTGCGGGGCGAAGGACGGCGACGCGACGACGACCTCGGCGGTCGGGCCGTCGGCGACCACCTCGCCGTCCGCGAGGATCACCACCCGGTGCGCCAGCTCGGCGGCGAGTTCCACGTCGTGCGTGGCCAGCACGATGGCGTGCCCCTCGGCGGCCAGCCCCCGCAGCACGGCCACCAGCCGGGCCTTCGCCGCGTAGTCCAGACCGCGGGTCGGCTCGTCGAGCAGCAGCAGCGGAGGCCGGGCCGTCAGGACGAGGGCCAGCGCCAGCGCCAGCCGCTGGCCCTCGGAGAGGTCGCGGGGGTGGGTGTCGTCGTGGATGCCGGGGAGCAGCTCCGAGACCAGCGCCCGACAGGTGCCCGGCTCGGCGCCCGCGTCGGCGTCGGCCGCCCGGCACTCGGCGGCGACCGTGTCGGCGTACAGCAGATCGCGCGGCTCCTGCGGTACGAGGCCCACGCGGCGTACGAGGTCCCGCGGCGCCGTCCGGTGCGGAACCGCACCGCCGACCCGCACGCTTCCTGCGGCCGGTTCGACCAGCCCGACGAGCGCCCCGAGCAGCGTGGACTTCCCGGCGCCGTTGCGGCCCATCAGCGCGAGGGTCTCGCCGGGCCGGACGTCGAGATCGACGCGGCGCAGCGCCTCGACCCGCCCGCGGCGCACGGCGAGGGACGCCACGGCGACCACCGGCGCCGGGGCTGCCGGTGGGTGGGAGGTGCGCCCGCGGAGCAGCCGGAACAGGCGGGGGCGGGGCGGCATGTCCGCCGAGGCCGGGTCCTCGTGGCCCGGTGCGATCGCGCGCCGGGCCGCCGTGCTGCCGTCGACCGTGCTGCCGTCGACGGCGTGGCCGGGTGAGGCCGGGCCCGTGCCCATGCCGCTCGTGGCGGCGTTCGCGGCGGCCCCGGGTGTCACCCCGGCCAGTCGCTCCCGCAGGGACCCCGCCCTGCGCCGCGCGTCGCGCACGGTCAGGGGAAGCGGTGACCAGCCGGCGAGGCGGCCGAGGTCCACCACCGGTGGGCGGACGGGGGAGACGGCCATCACCTCGGACGGGGTGCCGAGCAGCGGGGCGGCGCCCGGCGCGGCGAGCAGGACGACCTGGTCGGCGTACTGGACGACGCGTTCCAGGCGGTGCTCCGCCATCAGGACGGTCGTGCCGAGGTCATGGACCAGGCGCTGCAGGACGGCGAGGACCTCCTCGGCCGCCGCCGGGTCCAGGGCGGACGTCGGCTCGTCGAGGACGAGGACCCGGGGGTGCGGAGTGAGCACCGAGCCGATCGCCACGCGCTGCTGCTGGCCCCCGGAGAGGGTCGCGATGGGGCGGTCGCGCAGGTCCGCGAGGCCCAGCAGGTCGAGCGTCTCCTCGACACGGCGGCGCATCACGTCGGGGGCGAGCCCCAACGACTCCATGCCGTAGGCGAGTTCGTCCTCCACGGTGTCCGTCACGAAGTGGGACAGCGGGTCCTGGCCCACCGTGCCCACCACGTCGGCGAGTTCGCGCGGCTTGTGCGTGCGCGTGTCACGGCCCGCGACCGTGACCCGGCCGCGCAGGGTGCCGCCCGTGAAGTGCGGGACGAGTCCGCTCACCGCACCCAGCACCGTCGACTTGCCGACCCCCGACGGGCCGACGAGCAGCACGAGTTCACCCTCCGGCACCGCGAAGTCCACGCCCTGGACGCTCGGTCGGGCCGCCCCGTCGTACGTCACGGAGACATCCTCGAAGCGGATCATGAAGGTTCCTCGGGGATCGGGGGAGCGGGCGCGACGAACGCGGGAAGCAGGCCGAGCAGGATCGACGCCGCGGGCCACAGGGGCAGTCGCGGCGCCGTCAGGGGGACGACGCCCGGGGTCAGCGCCGCCGGGTCGTACGCGGCCGAGGCGATCAGCAGCGCCGCCACCGCGACCCCGCTGGCCGCGACCAGCCACGCCCGGGTACCCCATGCGTCCGGCCGGTAGCGCGTGCGCAGCGAGCGGCGGCCGCCCAGCCACAGCCCGCCGAGCGCCGCGGCCAGCCCGGCGAGCAGCACGGGCAGCCCGTAACTCCCGCCCTCGGCGGTCAGCAGCCCGTACGTTCCCGCGCACACGCCGAGCAGACCGCCCAGCGTGAGGACCGTGGTCGTACGGCGGACGGCGGCGGGTACCTCGGCGGTGCGGCCGTAGCCCCGCGCGTCCATCGCGGCAGCCAGCGCGACCGAACGCTCCAACGCGCCCTCCAGGACCGGCAGTCCGACGTGCACCAGCCCGCGCAGCCCCTTGTCGGGGCGCCCGCGCAGCCGGCGCGCGGCACGCATCCGCTGTACGTCCGCGATCAGGTTCGGCGCGAAGGTCATGGCGACGACCACCGCGACTCCCGCTTCGTACAGCGCTCCCGGCAGCGACTTCAGCAGCCGCGCCGGGTTCGCGAGCGCGTTCGCCGCGCCCACGCAGATCAGCAGCGCCGCCAGCTTCAGCCCGTCGTACAGCGCGAAGACCAGACCCTCCGCCGTCACCCGGCCGCCGATCCGGATGCCCTGCGCCCAGTGGGGGAGCGGGACTTCGGGCAGCGTGAGCAGTACGTGCGTGCCGGGGATGGGGGAGCCGAGGAACACGGCGAAGGCCAGGCGGATGCCGAGGACCGCGAGAGCGAGCTTGACGAAGGCGCCGTAGGAACGGGCCCAGGGAGCCTCGGTGCGGCGTGCCGCCACCACGTAACCGGCCACGCCCACCAGCAGGCCCAGCAGAAGCGGGTTCGTGGTGCGGGACGCGGCGGTGCCCAGCCCCAGGGCCCAGATCCACCACGCGCCCGGGTGCAGGGCGTTGGACCGGGACGCCCTCGGCGCCACGGGCAACACCCGTCGCCGTGCGGGACGCTCGCCCGCGGCGCGGACCACCGACCCGCTCTCGCCCGTCGTCATTGCTCAGCCCCTGCGGCGCCGTGCCTGCCAGACCGCCGCCACGCCCAGGGCGGCCACGGCGGCCAGGCCCGCCAGCAGGCCGGCCGACGGGCCGTGGTGGGCCGGGGAGGAGGAGTGCGGCTGGGGCGTCGCGGTCTCCGCTGCGGAGGCCTTGGTGCTGTCGCGGGACGAGACCTGTTCGCCGCAGCCCGTCCGCGGGTAGCCCGCGATGGCGCACAGGAGGGCGTTGCTGTCGTAGCGCAGGGGCTTGGCGACCGCGGCGAGGGCGTCCGCGGACGTCGCGTCGGACGGGACACGGGCGCAGGCCGTACGTGGCCGGGGCGGCGTCTCGCCGTTCGGTGCATCGGCGGTGGTGCCGAAGTCGAGGACGAGCGCCACCCGCTTCTCGCCGTCCCGCGCCGGGGTCCTGGCGCAGATCGAGGCGAAGCGGGCGGTGCCGCGCGGCTTCGCGGAGTCCTGGGAGTCCTCGCTCACCGAGAAGCGGAAGCCCTGGACGTCGCCGTCGGACGGCCGCGCGGTCGACGGGCCCTGCGTCGCGTACGTCCACGTGCCGCCGGTCAGGTCCCAGAACGACCAGTAGCGGTAGCCGACGGCCTGGGCCTGACCCGCGCCGACGACGAGGAGCAGCAGACCCAGCAGGACGGGCAGAACCGGTGCGGGCGTCCGACGGCGGGTCACAGCCGCTGCTTCTTGTTGCGACCGCTGAACAGGAAGCCGACGCCGATGCCGGCGACCAGGCCGACGCCGACGATCCACCAGACACCGAGCCCGCTGCCGTCGTCCTTCTTGTCGTCCTGCTCGGCGCTCGGGGCCGCGGAGTGGTCGGAGACCTCGGTCGCCGGGCCGGTCGCGTTCAACTGCTTGACGAGGTCGGCACCGCCGAAGGCGCGCGGGTCGACGCCGCCGGCCTTCGCGGCGAAGATCAGCTGGGCGTACGCGGCCGGGCCGGACTTGGCCGCCCAGGCGCCGGAGTTCTTCTCCAGCCAGCGCAGCGCGTCGGCGGCCTTGTCCCCGTGGCCCGCGGTCGACAGCGCGACCACCGCGTCCGCCGTGTTGCCGTAGTCGGGCTGGTCCTTGGCGCCTGCCAGGGCGGACTTGAGGTACTTGTCCTTGGCCAGCACTCCGGTGAGGTACGCGGCGCCGTTACCGGCGGCCTGCGCGGCGTCGAGGCTGTCGCCGCTCTTGCACGCCGGGTCGCCGGCCGGCTTCACGTCGTCACCGGCGAAGCCCTTGCCGAGCGCGCCGGTCACCGCGGCCGCCGTCGCGTCGGCGTTCGCCGCGAGCCCGCCCTTCTTGTCGGGCTGGTAGGCGAAGGCGCCGCCGCCGTCCCCGTCACAGGGGAGGGAGAAGGTGAGGAGGGCGTCGTAGGGCGTCTTGTCGTCCTTCGACGGGACCTCCTTCGGGTCGGTGCCGCCGGCGGTCAGCGCGCCGATCACCACGGCCGTCGAGTTCGCGTCGCTCGCGCCGCCCGGGGTGTAGCCCCAGCCACCGTCCTTGTTCTGCACGGACTTCAGCCACTTCACGGCCGCGCCGGTCACGGAGTCGTGGCCGCCCAGCGCCTCCAGGGCCTGCACCGCGGCGGCCGTGCTGTTCGTGTCGACCATCGTCTTGGCGTCGCACTTGGCGCTCGCGTCGGCGCGGTAGGCGGCGAAGGCCCCGCTCTCGCACTGCTGCCCGGTCAGCCAGTCCACGGCCTTGGCGGCGGGCTTCTCGCCCACGGTGTGCTGGGCGAGCAGGGCCAGCGACTGCCGCCAGACACCGTCATAGCTGGGGTCGGTGGACCCGTACAGGCCGGACGGGATCGCCTGCGAGGGCGCCGCCGACGGGGACTTGTCGTCGGCGAGGGCGGCGGGCGCGCACGCCGCGGCGATCACGGCGGTGGCGGCCAGGACCGCGGCGGTGCGGCGGACATTCATGATCGGCGGGTGCCTCTCTGTGCTGGTCGGCGGGCCCCTTCGGCATGCGAGGAGCCGGGCAGCACGGGACACCCCGGGCGGCTCCGGCTCCGTATGCCTCGACGGTGCCGGCCACCGGCGGGCTGCCGGTGGCGCGAGCCGGTCACGTCCCGTGCGGGGCAGTCCGGCTCACCGACCGCGGTGCGGGCGGATGACGGTTGCGGGGTCAGCGCCGGAATTGCACCGGCTTCCCCCCGTACGGGCGTGATGACGACGCGCTCACTCTACCGGCCCGTACACAACCGGCTGAGGGCCGCCTGTGCGTCCCGGTAGGTTCGGGCCATGGGAACGGGGAGCGCAGGAAGCACGGGACGGCTGCTCGGCTCGGGGCGTACGGCCGATGTGTACGAGTACGAGGGCGAGTTGGCGTCCGGGGGCGACGGGGCGTGGGTGCTGCGCCGCTACCGGGGCGAGTACGGGGACGCGGCCGCCGAGGCCGAGGTCATGGAGCATGTACGCGGTCACGGCTATCCCGTGCCGTGCGTGCGGGCGGTGACGCGGTCGGACCTGGTGATGGAGCGGTTGTCCGGGCCGACGATGCTGGAGGCCTTCGCGGCCGGCCTGCTCGGCCCGCGCGAGGCCGGCGCCCTTCTCGCCCGACTCCTGCGCGACCTGCACGCCGTGCCGGCCCGGGTCGGCCAGGACCCCGAGGTCCGCGTACTGCACCTGGACCTGCACCCGGAGAACGTGATCCTCACCTCCGACGGTCCGAAGGTCATCGACTGGAACACCGCCGAGGAGGGGCCGCCCGGCCTCGACTGGGGCATGTCCGCCGTGATCGTGGCCCAGGTCGCCGTCGGCGGACTCACCGGTTTCGAGTCCCGGGCGGCGATGGCGCGGTCCGTCCTGACGGCGCTGCTCACCGACGAGCAGGCCCCCTCCGCGATGACGGAGGAGGGTCTCGTCCAGGCACGGAGACGGCGGGCGGCCAACCCCACCATGAGCCCGGCCGAGGTCGAGGCCCTGGGTGCGGCCGAGGAGCTGATCCGTACCTTGCTCGTCTAGGGGCCCCTAGGCCCGCGGGTCTGCCGTGCAGCGCCAGAAGTCGCGCATCACGGGCGGGGGCGCCGGGCTCTCCATGGCCACCTGGGTGAGCAGGAGGGTGACCGTGTTCGTGGACGGGATGATGTGGCCCGTCGTTCCGGTGCCGCCGGTCCAGCCGTAACGGCCCGGCACGTTCCAGGGGCTGGTGGGCTCGATGTCGACGGCGGCGCCGTAGCCCCAGCCCTGGCCCTCCAGGAAGAGGGAGCCGATCTCGCGCTGGGCGGGGGTGAGGTGGTCGGTGGTCATCCGGCGCACCGCGGCGGCGGACAGCAGACGCCGGTCGCCCGTGGTGCCCTCGGCGAGCAGGAGCCGGGCGAAGGCCAGCCAGTCGTCGGCGGTCGAGACGAGGCCGCCGCCTCCGGACGGGAAGGCAGGCACGGCGGCCCACTGTCCGTCGGGGGTGTCGGCCAGTTCGAGGCCGCCGCCGGGGGCGGGCCGGTAGGCGCTGGTGAATCGGTGGCGCTTGGCGGCCGGTACCTCGAAGTCCGTGTCGTTCATGCCGAGCGGCTCGAAGATCCGCTCGGCCAGGAACTCCGGGAGCGGTCGGTCCGCGACCCTGCTGACCAGGATGCCCTGGAGGTCGGACGAGGTGCCGTACAGCCAGGCCTCGCCGGGCTGGTGGAGCAGCGGGACGCGGGCCAGGTCGGTCAGCCAGGCGTCCGGCGGCGGGTAGGCCTGCGGCTCGCGGCCGTCCTTCTGCACGGTGAAGAGCCGCTGGACCGCCGGGAGCGAGAAGTCGGACGGGAAGCCCCAGCCGGTACGGGAGGAGAGCAGGTCGGCCACGGTGATCGGCCGGGTGGCCGGGACCAGGTCGTCGACCGGGCTCGTCGGCGTCCGTACGGCCATCGGCTTCGCCAGTTCCGGCAGCCACGCGTCGACCGGGTCCTCCAGCGCGATCCGGCCCTCGTCGACCAGCATCATGACCGCCGCCGCGGTGACCGGCTTGGTGATCGAGGCGATGCGGAAGATCGTGTCCCTGGCCATCGGGGCGGTGCCGTCGACGTCCACGGACCCGACGGCCCGCACCTCGACCCGGTCGCCGCGGGCCACCAGGCCCACCGCTCCCGGCACCGTGCCCTTGTCGACGTATGTGGTGAGGAGGTCGTGCAGGCTGCTCATCGGTCCACCTTCCGGCTTTCGGGCGATGCGGTCACAGGGGTGACTTCCGCGGACACACGGAATCATCGGTACGGCGCCGGTGAGGTTCACTTCGACCAGCTTCGAGCGGTGCGGCGTCACGGAACCTGTGCGTGCGCCGCGGCCCTGCGGTCCGTGGGCTGGCACAGCACCAGGGCCACGTCGTCGGCGGGGGAGGCGCCGGTGTGGGCGACCAGCCGGGCGTACAGGGAGTGCAGGGCGTCCTCGGGGAGCGGTTCGCGCAGGGCGAGCGCGGCCTCGCCCAGGAGCGGGAACGGCGCGCCCGTCGGGTCTCGGGCCTCGGCCAGCCCGTCGGTGTAGAGGAGGAGGCGGTCGCCGGGCTGGAGGCGTACGCGGTACTGCCGCGGGTCGGGGGAGAGTCCCAACGGCGTTGTGGAGCAGGAGGGTTCGAGCAGCTCGATACGGTGGCCGGCGCGCAGGGGTGCCGGGTGGCCGCAGTTGACCAGCCGCACCTCACCGGGCGCGAACTCGGCGAGCAGCGCCGTGACGAAGTCCTCGGGGCCCAGGTCCGGGCCCAGTCGTGCGTCGAGGCGGTCGACGAGTGTCGTCAAGTCGGCTGTCGTGTAGGCGAGTTCGCGGAACCCGGCGATCGTCTCGGCGGTCAGGCGCAGGGCCTCCAGACCATGACCGCGTACGTCGCCGACGAGCACCCGCAGTCCGTACGGCGTCACCGCGACGTCGTAGAGGTCGCCGCCGACCGCCGACTCCCGCACCGCGCTGTAGTAGCGGGTGCACACTCGGGTCCCCTCCAGGGTGCGGGAGACGGGCCGCAGGATCACCTCCTGGGTGACCCGGGCGACCTCGCGGACGTGTGCCAGCGTCCGGGTGAGGCGGTCGCGCTGCCGGGCCGTGTACACGGTGAGCGCGCAGCCGAACAGCAGCCAGCTCCAGTCGACGACGAAGGTCCCGGTCAGCAGCGTGCCGTCACCCCAGCCCATCAGCAGGCCGAGCGCCGCGGACCAGCAGCAGACCACAAGCGTGTGCCGCACTCCGAGCCGCACGCAGGCCAGCAGCGGGCCGATGAGCAGCAGCATGACCAGCGGCGGAACGGAGTCGAGCAGAACCACGGGCGCGGCGATCACCAGACAGGCGGCCAGGGGTGCCAGCAGCAGCCGCACTTCGCGCCGTCCGGCCGCCGGGGCGGTGGAAGCGGGGTCCGTACGACGCTCCGCGCGACCCGCCCCGCTGCCGCCCGGGCCCGGCCCCGCACCGGTGCTCGTCCCCGCACCCGTTTCCGTCCCCGCACCTCTGCGCTTGGCGACCGCCACGCCCTTCCCGCTTCTGCCGCCCCTGTTCATGGCGGTCATCCCCTGCCCCTGATCCCTTTCGGCCATCTCCCGACGATCGCCGACTATTTCCCTCCGCACCTTCACCAACAGCGTGTTGATCGCATCTCATCGAAATGTGCCCGGAAATGACGAGGCCGCGCCGCCTTTGTGTCCGAGTTGCGGGACTTGGGCATCGAGTGGGGGCGATCCGACCACACTGGTCCCTGTGTCCGACAAGACGACCGGTGGCCGACCGGGCAACCCCGGCAACCTGCCCGCCGACCCGCGCAGCTTCATCGGGCGACGGGACGAACTCGACTGGCTGGACAAGGAGTTGGACCCGGGCTCGGGTGTCCATCGGTTGGTGGGGCTGGTCGGGGCCGGCGGGGTCGGCAAGACGCGGCTCGCGCTGCGTGCCGCGGGCCGGGTCCGGGACGCCTACCCCGACGGAGTCTGGCTGGTGGAGCTCTCCCCGCTGCACACGGCGGGCCTGGTCGGCCTGGCCGTCGTCGAGGCGCTGCGGCTCGCCGACCAGTCGACGCGATCGGTCACCGAGGTGCTGGCCGAATGGGCCGAGGGCAAACGGCTGTTGCTGATTCTCGACTCCTGCGAGCACGTCCTGGCGGACTGCGTGGCGCTGGCCGAGACGCTGCTGCCGATCCTGCCCGGACTGCGCGTCCTCGTCACGAGCCGCGAACCGCTCGGGCTGCCGGGCGAGTGGGTGCTGCGCCTCGACCCGCTGCCGGTCGCCGACGACGCCGTGGCCCTGTTCACCGACCGCGCCGCCGCCGCGGCCCCCGGCTTCGTCCTGGACGACGGCAACCGCGACACCGTGAAGGCCGTCTGCCGCCGCCTCGACGGCATCCCGCTCGCCCTCGAACTCGCCGCGGCCCGCCTCTGCGAACTCTCCCTCGCCCAGCTGCACGCCCGCCTCGGCGAACGCCTGCCCTCTCCGCTCGACCTGCTCACCTCGGACGACCTCGACGCGCACGACGAGCCGGGGCCCGCGCGCCACCGCACCCTGCGGACCACCATCGGCTGGAGCCACGAACTGTGCGCGCCGCTGGAGCGGTTGCTGTGGGCCAGGCTCTCGGTGTTCGCGGGCGGCTTCTGCCCGGACGCCGCCGAGGAGGTCTGCGCGGGGGGCCCGCTGCCGGCGACGCGGATCGAGGGCCTGCTCGCACGCCTCGTCGAGCAGTCGATCGTGCTGCGCCACCGCACCGAGCCGGGCCGCTTCCGACTCCTCGACACCGTACGGGAGTTCGGCGCCGACTGGCTGCGTGCGCTCGGCGAGGAACACGCCGTGCGGCTGCGCCATCGCGACTACTACCGGCGTCTCGCCCGCGAGGGCTGCGCCGAGTGGAACACCGGACGCCAGGTGGCGTGGTGCGAGCGCACGCTCACCGAGAACGCCAACCTCCGCGCCGCCATGGACTGCGCGCTCACCCGGCCCGGCGCCCCCACCACCCTGGAAATGGCGGCCGACGTCGGCTTCCTGTGGCGCCACTGCGGCTATCTGCGCGACGCCCAGCACTGCCTCGACCTGGCGCTCGCCGCCGACCCGGCCCCCGGCCCCGACCGCACCCGCGCGCTGTGGGCGCGGGGCGCGGTGGCACTGCTCCAGGGTGACCTGGACGTCGCGGTCGGCTGGGCGGTGCGGTGCGCGGACGCGGCGAAGGAGCAGGGCGACGCGGTGGCCGTGGTGGCCGCCACGTACATCACGGGCGGTCAACTCGCCCTGAGCGGGCGGCTGTCCGAAGCGATCGAGGTGCTCGGCGCGGCACCCAGGCTGCCGGTCCGGGACGACGGGCTCGGAGCCGCCCAGCTTCAGGTGCGTCTCGCGCTCTCCTTCGCGTATCTGCTGCGCGGTGACCACGACGAGGCGCGCACCGTCGCCGACGAGGTGCGGCGGTCCAGCGCGGATCACGGCGAGTGCTGGGCGGGTGCCTTCGCCGACTGCTTCGTGGCGCAGGCCGACCTGGCCCGCGGCGACGTCGGCGCGGCGGTGCGCAATGCCCGTACCGCTCTCGCCGGGCACGGGCTGCTGCACAACACCGTGGGGGTGGCGTTGTCCCTGGAGGTCCTCGCCGGCGCGGTCGTCGCGGCCGGTGACGGCCACCGCGCGGCCCGCCTCCTCGGCATCGGCCAGTGCGTCTGGGAACTCACCGGACGCGCCCAGATGAACTCGCCCGACCTGATCGCCGGCCGCCGCATCCATGAACTCCGCGTCCGTGCGGAGATCGGCGACGAGGCCTACGAGAAGGCGTACGTCGAGGGCCTCGCGATGCCGTACGAGGAGGGGCTGCACTACGCGGCGAACGGCCGGTGACGCGAGGGCCGCGGGGACGTACGGCCCCGTAGGTCCCTCACACGGCCACGTACGTCACCGGATCGCTCCCCGTCACCGCCTCCGCCCGCCCCAGCTTGACCAGCCGCCGCACATGGGCCTCGGCCTCGGACACCGCGATGTTCCTTGATCCGTAGGGGATTTGCTCCCAGGGCCGGTTCCACTCCATGCGCTCGGCGAGCTGCCAGGCGGTGAGCGGCTCGGCGAGCAGGCCCAGCAGCCCGGTGAGCCGTTCCTCGTGGTGGGCGAGCAACTCCCGTACGCGCGCGGGCGCGTCCGTGAACGCGTGCTGGTGTGCGGGAAGGACTTCGGCGGGGCCGAGGCGGCCGACGCGCTCCAGGGAGTCGAGATAGTCGCCGAGGGGGTCGGTGACCGTGGTGTCGTCCGGGTCCTCGTAGAGGCCGATGTGCGGAGTGATCCGCGGCAGGAGGTGGTCGCCGGAGAACAGGCGTCCGTTGCCCGTGAGCCGGGCCGGATGGGCCTCTTCCAGGTGGAGGCAGACGTGGCCGGGCGTGTGGCCGGGAGTCCAGATCGCGCGCAGCCGGCGGCCGGGCAGCGCGAGGAGTTCGCCGGGGACGATCTCGCGGTCGGGGAGCGCGGGGGAGAAGCCGGGAAGGGCGCGCGGGCGGTCGCGGGCGCTGCGCAGCGGCGCCACGTGCTCCTCGGGCGCGCCGGCCGCGGCCAGCTTGGCTGCCATGTAGGCGAACCAGCGCTCGGGCCGGTTCTCCCGGGTGCGCCGCACGATGGCGATGTCGGCGGCGTGCATCGCGATCCACGCGCCCGAGGCGTCCCGCACCTTGGCCGACAGCCCGTGGTGGTCGGGGTGGTGGTGGGTGATGACGACCCCGTGGATCTCGGCGACGGACGTCCCGCATGCGGTGAGCCCTTCGACGAGGGCGTCCCAGGACGCCGGGTCGTCCCAGCCGGTGTCGATCAGTACCGGACCCCGGTCGGTGTCGACGACGTACACGAGGGTGAAGCCGAGGGGATTGTCCGGGATGGGGACCCGCAGGGACCGTACGCCCCCGCCGTGATCGGACACCTGAGTCATGGGCTCCCCAATCGCCGTCGTCCGGCCGTGCCTTCCGGCCACTCTAACTAGAACAGGTTTCGACAGTAGCCCAAGACGACCTTCCGGGCCCCGTCCCACCCGTGGACTCCGTCGGCCGGAGCTGGTATCAAGCTTCGTATCTGATGGATCGTCAGAGAAGGCCGCAGATGGCCGGAGAACGGCCCCCGGGAGGCAGTCGCCATGACCGAGCTCGTGGAACACGAACAGCTGTTCATCGGCGGGGAGTTGGCGGACCCCCTCGGCAAGGACGTCATCGAGGTGATCTCGCCGCACACCGAGGAGGTCATCGGGCGGGTGCCGCACGCCTCGACGGGCGACGTGGACCGGGCGGTCGCCGCCGCACGCAAGGCGTTCGACGAGGGCCCCTGGCCCCGGATGACCCTCGACGAGCGGATCGCGGTCGTCACCCGGATCAAGGACGCGATCGCCGTACGCCACGAGGAGATCGCCCGCGTCATCTCCTCCGAGAACGGGTCGCCGTACTCCTGGAGCGTCCTCGCCCAGGCGCTCGGCGCGATGATGGTGTGGGACGCGGCGATCACGGTCGCGCGGGACTACACCTACGAGCAGACGCGCGACGGAGTCCTCGGGAAGATCCTGGTACGCCGGGAGCCGGTGGGTGTGGTCGCGGCCGTAGTCCCCTGGAACGTCCCGCAGTTCGTGGCCGCGGCCAAGCTCGCACCCGCGCTGCTGACCGGCTGCACGGTGGTGCTCAAGCCCTCGCCCGAGTCGCCGCTGGACGCGTACATCCTCGCCGAGATCACCCGCGAGGCCGGGCTGCCTGAGGGCGTGCTGTCGATCCTCCCGGCGGACCGCGAGGTCAGCGAGTACCTGGTCGGGCACCCGGACGTCGACAAGGTCTCCTTCACCGGATCGGTCGCGGCCGGCAAACGCGTGATGGAGGTCGCCTCCCGCAACCTCACGCGCGTGACACTGGAGTTGGGCGGAAAGTCGGCGGCCGTGGTGCTGCCCGACGCGGACCTCGCCACGGCGGTCCCCGGGATCGTCTCGGCGGCCTGGATGAACAACGGCCAGGCGTGCGTCGCCCAGACCCGCATCCTTCTCCCGCGCTCGCGCTACGACGAGTTCGCGGACGCCTTCGCCACGGCGGCGAGTGCGCTCGTGGTCGGCGATCCCCTCGACCCGGCCACCCAGGTCGGCCCGCTGGTCGCCAGGCGCCAGCAGCAGCGCAACCTCGACTACATACGCATCGGCCAGGAGGAGGGCGCCAAGATCCTCACGGGCGGCGGTCGTCCGCCCGGACTGGACCGCGGCTGGTACGTCGAACCGACCCTCTTCGGAGACGTCGACAACTCCATGCGGATCGCCCGCGAGGAGATCTTCGGCCCGGTCATCTGCCTGCTGCCCTACGGCGACGAGACCGAGGCCGTGAAGATCGCCAACGACTCCGACTACGGCCTCAGCGGCAGCGTCTGGACCGCGGACGTCGCGCACGGCATCGACGTCGCCCGGCAGGTCCGCACCGGCACGTACTCCGTCAACACCTTCAGCCTCGACATGCTCGGCCCCTTCGGCGGCTACAAGAACTCGGGCCTGGGCCGGGAGTTCGGCCCCGAGGGCTACGGCGAGTTCCTGGAGCACAAGATGATCCACCTGCCGGCCGGCTGGGAGGGCTGAGCGGCCATGGGCGACCGCTGGCACGTGGACGTCGACCGTTCCCTCTGTATCGGCTCGGCTCAGTGCGTCCACCTCGCACCGGAGTCCTTCCGCCTCGACTCCGGCATGCAGTCCCACCCTGTCGCCCCGGACACCGACGCCCACGAAAAGGTCCTGGAGGCGGCGGAGGGCTGCCCGGTGGAGGCCATCGTGATCACGCTGCTGGGGAGCGGGGAGCCGGTGTTCCCGCCGGATGAGTCTTGAGAACGGACCATGCCGGCGAAGGGAACCCGTCTTGTGGGTCGTTCGTGTGCGATCACACGTCCGGGGGCAGGTGGGCCACCACCAGCGCCGCCGCTTCGCGAGGTGTCGCGGCCTCCCCCAGGAGGCCGCGGTGGATCGCGTTCACCTTGTACGGCGGTCCGTCGCAGATGACGTACGGCAGGTCGTCCCGGTGTGTCCCGTCGAACGGAGGGCCGCTGCGCAGCAACTTCAGCGTGCCGTGGCTCGGGAAGGGGTACAGGACGCGCAGGCGCGGCTCGGCGTGGGCGGCCGCGGCGATGGCGAACAGCTCCTCGCCGCCGTAGTGGCCCCGGGTGCCCGGTCTGCGCTCCAGGAGCCACCGCCAGGCGGTCTCGGCGTCGGGGGCCTCAGCCACGGGACGTGCCCCCGGCGGACGGGTCCGTCAGGTCGATCAACCGGCAGACCGTTTCGATGTCGATCTTGACCTGGGCGATGGAGGCGCGGCCGGAGAGCCAGGTGATGAGGGCCGAGTGCCAGGTGTGCTCGATGACGCGGACCGCGGAGAGCTGGGCGGGGGTGGGGTCGGCCAGCCCCATCGCGTCCAGGATGATCACCGTCGTCTGGCGGGACACCTGGTCGACCTCGGGGCTGACGCTGCGGTCCGCGAACGTGAGCGCGCGGACCATGGCGTCGGCGAGGTGCGGCTCGCGCTGCAGGGCGCGGAAGGCCCGCATCAGGGTCTCGGCGACGCGCTCCGCCGCCGTGTCGCCCGTCGGCGGCTTCTTGCGCAGGGTGCCGTGCATGTGCTCCAGCTGGTCCTGCATGGTGGCGACCAGCAGGTGCACCTTCGAGGGGAAGTAGCGGTAGAGCGTGCCGAGCGCGACCTGCGAGGACTCCGCGACCTCGCGCATCTGCACCGCGTCGAAGCCGCCCCTGCTGGCCAGTTGGGCGCTCGCGTGCAGGATGCGCCGGCGGCGCGCCTCCTGCCGCTCCGTGAGGGGCGGCGAGGCAGGGCGCGCGGCACTGGAGCCGGCGCTTGCTTCCACCTTGACTTCCGCAGGCATGGGTCCCGTTCCGTGGCACTCGGTGAGGCGGGCGATCAGACAGCATGACAGGGTGTCGGCCGTGGCGTGAATCACCTGATCCACCGCTCACAGTGGTCCTACCTGCCGGTAGATTCAGAGCCTCTTGGACGATCAAGTCTGAAACTTGTTCTAGATTACCGTCCCGGCGTAATCTCGCGGGAAAACGCAGGGAGAGAGGGGCCCGGAGTGACCGCTGAGGCCAGAGAGGCGGGTCCTCGGGAGGACTCCGCCGCCGACGGCGAGCGACCGCTCGACATCGCGCTCCTCACTTACCGAGGCGACCCCTTCTGCGGCGGTCAGGGCGTCTACATACGGCACCTCTCGCGCGAACTCGTCCGCCTCGGCCACCGCGTCGAGGTCATCGGCTCCCAGCCGTACCCCGTCCTCGACGAGGGCGAAGGCCTGCCCGGGCTCTCCCTCACCGAACTGCCCAGCCTCGACCTGTACCGCCAGTCCGACCCCTTTCGCACCCCGAAGCGCGACGAGTACCGGGACTGGATCGACGCCCTCGAAGTCGGCACGATGTGGACCGGCGGCTTCCCCGAGCCGCTGACCTTCTCGCTGCGCGCCCGCCGCCATCTGCGCGCCCGCCGCGGCGAGTTCGACGTCGTGCACGACAACCAGACGCTCGGCTACGGCCTGTTGGGCGACGTCGGCGCGCCGCTGGTCACCACCATTCACCATCCCATAACCGTGGACCGGCAGTTGGAGCTGGACGCCGCGCAGGGCTGGGGCCAGCGGTGGTCCAAACGACGCTGGTACTCCTTCACCCGTATGCAGAAGCGCGTCGCGCGCCGCCTGCCCTCCGTCCTCACCGTCTCCGGCACCTCCCGCCAGGAGATCGTCGAGCATCTCGGCGTACGCGATGGACGCATCCACGTCGTGCACATCGGCGCCGACACCGACCTTTTCTCGCCCGATCCGGCCGTCCCGCAGATTCCGGGCAGGGTCGTCACCACCTCCAGCGCCGACGTGCCGCTCAAGGGGCTCGTCTTCCTCGTCGAGGCGCTCGCGAAGGTGCGCACCGAACACCCCGGCGCACACCTCGTCGTCGTCGGCAAGCGCGCCGAGGACGGGCCGGTCGCCCAGGCCATAGAGCGCTACGGCCTCGAAGGCGCCGTCGAGTTCGTCAAGGGGATCTCCGACGCCGAGCTCGTCGACCTGGTGCGCTCGGCCGAGGTCGCCTGCGTGCCGTCCCTGTACGAGGGCTTCTCCCTCCCCGCCGCCGAGGCGATGGCCACCGGCACGCCGCTCGTGGCCACCACCGGCGGGGCGATCCCGGAGGTCGCGGGCCCCGACGGGGAGACCTGCCTCGCCGTACCGCCGGGCGACGCCGGAGCCCTGGCCGCCGCGCTGAGCCGGCTCCTCGGCGACCCCGGGCTGCGCGCGCGACTCGGCACCGCCGGGCGCAAGCGGGTACTGGCCCGCTTCACCTGGGCCAAGGCGGCCGAGGGCACGGTGGCCCACTACCGCGAAGCGATGGCCCGCGCCGCGGACGGAGCCCCGAGCCGCCCCGCGCCCCCGAGCCCCTCCGGACCCGAGAGCCCCTCCGAGGCGGGCCCCGACAGCTCCGCAGTCCACAACCCCGGCCGCCCCGCGGCCGCCACAAGCGTCTATCGCGAAAGCAGGGCCACGTGCTGACCGTCGACTTCTCCCGGTTCCCGCTCGCCCCGGGCGACCGCGTCCTGGACCTCGGCTGCGGTGCCGGTCGGCACGCGTTCGAGTGCTACCGGCGCGGCGCCCAGGTCGTGGCGCTCGACCAGAACGGGGAGGAGATCCGCGAGGTCGCCAAGTGGTTCGCGGCGATGAAGGAGGCGGGCGAGGCGCCGGCCGGGGCCACCGCCACGGCCATGGAGGGCGACGCCCTCGCACTGCCCTTCCCCGACGAGTCCTTCGACGTCGTGATCATCTCCGAGGTCATGGAGCACATCCCCGACGACAAGGGCGTACTCGCCGAGATGGTCCGGGTGCTCCGGCCCGGCGGCCGCATCGCGATCACCGTCCCGCGCTACGGCCCCGAGAAGGTCTGCTGGACGCTCTCGGACGCCTACCACGAGGTCGAGGGCGGCCACATCCGCATCTACAAGGCGGACGAGCTGCTCGGCAAGATCCGTGAGGCGGGCCTCAAGCCGTACGGCACGCATCACGCCCACGCGCTGCACTCCCCGTACTGGTGGCTGAAGTGCGCGTTCGGCGTCGACAACGACAAGGCGCTGCCCGTGCGGGCGTACCACAAGCTCCTGGTCTGGGACATCATGAAGAAACCCCTCGCGACGAGGGTCGCCGAACAGGCGCTGAACCCGCTGATCGGCAAGAGCTTCGTGGCGTACGCGACCAAGCCGCACCTGCCCTCCGACCTCGCGGCGGACGCTTCGTGACCACCCCCCGCACAGAGCACCTCGTGCTGCCCGGGGTCCTCACCGCGGAGCAGGCCGGCGCCACGGTGCGCGGCATCCTCGCGGTGCAGCGCCCGGACGGCGCCATCCCGTGGTTCCGCGGGCACCACCTCGACCCCTGGGACCACACCGAGGCCGCGATGGCGCTCGACGCGGCGGGCGAGCACGCGGCCGCCGAGCGGGCGTACGAGTGGCTTCTGCGGCACCAGAACGAGGACGGTTCCTGGTACGCGGCGTACGCGGACGGCGACTTCGCCGATGTCACGGACCGCGGCCGCGAGACGAACTTCGTCGCGTACATCGCGGTCGGCGTCTGGCACCACTACCTCGCGACCGGCGACGACACGTTCCTGGACCGGATGTGGCCCGCCGTGTACGCGGCCGTGGAGTTCGTGCTGCGGCTGCAGCAGCCGGGCGGCGAGATCGGCTGGAAGCGCGAGGACGACGGTACGGCGGTGAACGACGCGCTGCTGACCGGCAGTTCGTCCGTCCACCACGCGCTGCGCTGTGCGCTCGCCATCGCCGAGCAGCGTGAAGAGGTGCAGCCCGACTGGGAGTTGGCGGTCGGCGCGCTGCGCCATGCGATCCGCCGGCACCCGGAGCGGTTCCTCGACAAGGACCGCTACTCGATGGACTGGTACTACCCGGTGCTCGGGGGCGCGTTGACCGGCGCCGAGGCCAAGTCCCGTATAGAGGAGGGCTGGGACCGCTTCGTGGTCCCCGGGTTCGGGGTCCGCTGCGTGGTCCCCAACCCGTGGGTGACCGGCGGCGAGTCCGCCGAACTCGCCCTCGCGCTCTGGGCGGTGGGCGAGTCCGACCGGGCCCTGGAGATCCTCCAGTCCATCCAGCACCTGCGCGATCCGAGGACCGGCCTGTACTGGACGGGTTTCGTCTTCGAGGACCAGGCGATCTGGCCCGAGGAACTCACCACCTGGACCGCCGGTTCCCTGCTCCTCGCCGTCGCCGCCCCAGGCGGGGGCGCGGCCCCCAGCCCGGGGGGGGGAGGGGCAACCCACCCCCCCGGCCCCAAACCCCACA